>CAZYTE010000043.1:0-11489 GCA_964649425.1 uncultured Oscillospiraceae bacterium | reverse complement strand
CGCTCATTATGGGCACCGGCATGAGCCTTGTCATGACAGACATTGGTGCCGTCGTCGGTCTGAACAACACATTGATTCCCGGCATCCTTATCGGTGTTATCGGTATGATCCCGGCGGCACTTGCCTATCCAACTTACAACCGCGTACTGAAAAAGGAGCGTCAGCGCATTGCACCGGAGATACTCCGCCTGTCCGATGAACTGATGAAGTAATGGGAAGGATCACTATGAACGCTGCCGTGTTTGACCACAGTTCCACCGCAGACAGTCGCGGAAGCAACGGAGACAGTGCTGCAATAAAGCTCCGGAAACAATTTGCTTCGGAACAAAAGCCACCAAAAAGGTGCTTGCTAAGGATGAGGTCCGCAGTTCGAATCTGCATGGCAGCTCCAAAAGCCTTGAAAACACTAAGTTTTCAGGGCTTTTTGCTTTTCCCGAAAAAATTGTTTTGTTCGTTCAAAGCTTTGTAGTTTCGCCGGATCGATTGATATTTAGAATCAATAGAAAAATCCGATTTGAATAACGACCTTTCTGTGCTAATATTTACTTAAAACAGCACAAAACGAAAGGAATGAGACTATATGCATCCTCAGGATAAGATGATCCCCAAGGAGAGAATGGGCGCATACTTGAGCGGAAAGAGCGTAGACCGAGTTCCCATTTTGCCCTTTATTACGGCAGTTTCCGGCAAGGCCGCAGGCATGAGCCACAAGGCCAAGCGCAGCAGCGCCCAGAATATGGCCGCCTGCCAGATCGCCTGCTACCGCCGATTCGGACACGACAGCGTCAGCATTGAATACGGTCTGCACGGTGTTGGCACCTGCATGGGCAGCCTGACCAATGACCCGGAGAACAATGTGCCCGCCATTATTGACCACTATCTGAAAGACCTTGACCACCTTGAGGATATGCTGAGCCTTGAAAAGGTCAGCATCAACAATGACCCCTGGAGCGCCCGGTGCTTCGAGGCCATGCAGATCATGCAGAAAGAAATCGGAGACGAGGTGGGCCTGTCCATCGCGCCTCCCGGCCCTTTCACCGCAGCCTCCAGCCTTTTCCCGGTGGCAAAGCTTCTCAGAGCCACCCAGAAGGCCCCCGAAAAAGTACATAAGCTCCTGCGCTTCACCACTGACGCACTGAAAATCATCGCCAACGAGTATGTGGGCGCGGGCGCCGGTTTCTCCATCTGTGACCCTGTGGCCTCCGGCAGCATTCTCAGCAAAAAGGCTTACTGTGAGTTCGTCCAGCCCTATACCAAGGAGCTCATTGACCATGTGCACGCTCTGGGCAAGGGTGTCACCTACCATGTATGCGGCAATACCAGCGCTCTCACCGAGGAGCTTGTCAACACCGGCTGCAATGTGCTGTCCATTGATAACAGAGTTTCTCTTGAAGATACCAGGAAGCGGGTCGGCCACCTGCTGCCCATCATGGGCAATGTGGACCCGGTGGATACGATGATGCTGGGTAAGCCCGCTCAGGTTGAAGACGCTGTGCGCAGCTGCTTTGCAGCCGCTTATGACAGTCCCAAAAAGTATATGCTCTCCACCGGCTGCGGCATACCCATCGAGGCTCCCATTGAAAACATCGACGCCTTCATGGCCGCCGGCAGAAAATACGGCTCATTTCCCCTTGACCCCGAAAACTTCAAATAAAAAGATGCCCGCATCCCCGAAGGGATGCGGGCTTATTGTTCACATGCATTTGCTCAGCTCGGTAAAATCTATCAGCGTGCCGCCCATGTGTTCGGCCTCTTTGGGGTCGTGGGTAATACAGATGATAGTCTTGCCCCGGCTGTGCTTTTTAATGTAGTCCATGGTCAGGTGCCTTCTCTCATCGTCAAGGCCCTTCAATGCCTCGTCAAGGAGTATAAGCTCTGAATCATAGCATATGGCTCTGGCTATGGTTACTCTGCGCTTCATGCCGCCGCTGAGATTGCTGACCGGCATATAGGCACTGTCAGCAATGCCCAGCTCTTCAAAATGCTGCAATATCTCTTCGTCACTCATGCGGTCTCCGGTGACGAGGCGGATATTGCTTATGGCGGAAAAGCTCTCACACAGCCTGTCCTCCTGAAATACGATGGAGAGCCTGTCCGGCACTCCGCTGATGGTACCGGAATCCGCCTTGATGGTGCCGGTTATCAGGTTGAACAGGGTGGTCTTGCCGCAGCCGGAGGGTCCCATAATGCAGGTCGTACTGCCGGCCGGAAACACCATTGACAGATCTTCCAGAACCAGTCTGTCTCCATAGCTCTTTGTGATATTGTTTAAAACTAAATCGTTCATATCTTCTCCAATCGGGCAAATGCCTTGTTAAGGATAAACATAAACAGTTTTCCCAACAAAGAGCTTACCAGCACAATGATAGCAGACCAGGCAAAAAGCTCGCAGGTCTCAAGATAAATCTTGGACATATACAGCTTTTCACCCACAGAACCGCTGACAATACCCAGAACCTCCGCCGCCACAACAGAGCGCCACGCCATACCCACAGCCACGCTGCAGGAAGAGACGATAAAGGGCTTGATATTTGGCAGATAAATAAACAATATTCTGCGTCCCCAGGGGACCTTGTAAAGTCTTGCCATCTCCAGCAGCATGGGGTCTGTGCTCTTGATACCCTCCAGCACATTGGAGTAGATCACCGGGAACACTATGAGGAAGGAGATGAACACGGCAAGCTGGCTTGAAGAGAGCCAGATAAGGAAGATAATGATAAAGGAAATAAGGGGCACCGATGTGACAGTGACAATATAGGGCCAAAGGAGTATTTCGACAATTCGAAATCTTCCTGCGATGGCCGCCATAATACAGGCCGCCGCAAAGGCAAGCCCAAAACCCTGAAGCAGGCGCAAAAGACTGTTTGCTATGGTGGGCCAAAACTCGGGATCAAACCAAATAGTCAGCAGTCTGCCTGCAACTTCAATGGGTGACACCAGCAAAAAGCCGAGATCCAGTCTCACAGCCGCAATATGCCAGAGCAACAGCGCCAGAAATACGGCAAACGCCTTTTGCAGGGTTGTCTTATCCATAGATCCAGTAGAAATCCTCAGCGGGCATTGCGCCGCCTACTGCAGAAGCGCTCTGATCAAAGAGGATCTGCAGGTATGCCTCGGTGACATCCTTCATCTCCGCACCGGTGATGCAGACCAGATTGGTGGTGGGGATAGCCTTCTGAGCAACAGCTGCCTTGAACAGGCCGTACTCCTCGATGAGAACTGCGCCCTCAGCGGGGTTCTCATTTACATAGTTGGTGGATGCGGCATAATCTTCCAGGAATGCCTGCAGTGCTTCGGGATGCTCCTCGGCAAACTCCTTGCGTACTGCAAGACCTGCCAGGATGAACTTACTCTCGGTGTCCTTTGCTTCCCATGCCTCGACCAAGTCGACAGCTATGCGGACAGTGGGTACCTGCATCTGAACGGTGGTTGCAAGAGGCTCAGGCAGCATGCCGATGGCGCCGGGCTCGGTGGCCAGCAGGCTGACGATCTCAGTAGCATCTTCCTTCCAGATGATGTTGACATCGGTGTACAGATCCATGCCGTAGAGCTCAAAGATGTGAGCCATGCAGTACTCGGGAGTCAGGCCCTTGCCGACGGAGTAGATGGTCTTGCCCTTGAGGCTCTCAAGATCGGTGATCTCCTCGCCGTTTTCAAGGAAATAGTTGCAGCCCAGAGCATTGATGCCGCAGAGCAGAACTTCGCCCTTGGTATTGGCGTTAAGAATGGAAATTGCATTTGCGGAAATGCCGACAACATCCAGATCGCCCTTGATGAGAGCAGCGTTGAGAGCGTCAGCGGTATCCAGAACATACTCGTACTTGTTTTCAGTCAGGCCGTTTTCGGAATCCTTGAGCATCTTGACCATGCCCATGGAAGTGGGGCCCTTCTGACCGCCGATGCGGATGGTTACAGGCTCAGCGGGAGTCTCGGTGGGAGCGGGAGTGGGAGCTTCGGTTGCAACAGGAGCGGGGGTGGGAGCCTCGGTTGCAGCGGGAGCTTCAGTCTCAGATGCGCCACAGGCAGCAAAGCAGCCAAGTGCCATGACGATCACGAGCAGCATGCTAAGTAACTTCTTCACTTTCTTTACCTCCATCTTCACTCTTAAAGAGTGATTATAAATATCGTCCACTTTTTGTGGATATTAAAATTTTAGCATCACAGGAAAAAAGCGTCAATAAAATTTCAGTTTTTTCGATTTGAATTTTATATTAATCGATAAGTTCGATTAATAATCAGAAATAATCGATGATCCTTCCGTTAGAATCACGGCTTAAAAGTTTCAATATTATGTGATTTTGTCACAAAGTGCTCACTTTTTTCCCGGATTATAAGATTTTTGTGGAAGTTGACAAATAGCCGCACAATAAACTATAATGATCAAAATTGTAGTTATGTGCAGGCGGTGACAGAAAATGGATACTGATCTGGGAAAACTCGATCTATTAGGCCTTATGCCCTGCCCTCTGAGGCTGCCCTTTCAGGAGCTGAGCATCCGGAAAGCCAGGGAAATTGAACAAAAAACCGGTCGGCACCTGAGAGTGGCCTCCTACGGCATGATGTACAAAAAGCCGGTCAAGGATCTCTTCAGCCGCACCGATATAGACCAGTGGCCCTCTGCCGTGTTTTTCTTTGGTTTAGGCCCTTTCTTCACGGAACGCTTTAAAAAGCTGTTTATCGAGCCGGGATATTTCGAAGCAATAGTCACCGAGCGGAAAAACCCAACCATGGAGCGGCTGGGAATGTATGACCCCAAGGGCATATATGATGTGCTGGGCTTTTCTCCCTATTTTCTGATGGTGGACAAGACACGCCGCCCGGATATGCCCACCCCCAGGGGTTGGGTCGATATGACCGGAGAAGCCTTCCGGGGCACCATCGGCTTTAAAGGCAGGGAACCGGACCCCTTCTGCGACATGACCTTGCTGTCAGTGCAGAAATTCGGCGGCGATGAGGCCCTTGAAAACCTGGGCCGCAATGTAGCCTATCGGGTATCCTGCGCGGAGATGTGCCGCATTGCCGGCAGCCGCCGCCCGGAAGCTCCGCAGATAAGCATTCTGCCCTGGACCTTTGCAAAGTCCAGAAAGGAAAGCGAGCTTGTGAAGTTTGTCTGTCCCGAGGAAGGGGCCGCCTGTCTGCCCCTGATGTGCCTGACCAAAAAGACCGCTGACGATACTGTCAAGGAATATGTCCGCTCTCTCTGCACCCCGGAGGAAGCCTTCAGCTATCACAAGGCAGGCTTCATGACCTCTTCCAGCGATTTTGACATGGGCTTCAACAATTACTACTGGTTCGGCTGGGATCTGCTCCACGGCAGCTATGCCCCCAACCTGCAAAGATGCAATATGCTGGCTCATAAGTATTACACCGGCCTTGCAACAGACCCCAAAAAGGAGGATTTACCATGCAGCTGTTAACGGTTTCCGGCCCTCCCTCATCGGGCAAGACTTCCATAATCACACATATTGCAAAGGAATATCAGGCTCTGGGCAAAAAGGTGGGTGTGGTTAAGTATGACTGCATTTCCACCGAGGATCATTTGCTATATAAGGAAAAAGGCATCCCTGTGCTGGTGGGCCTGTCCGGCACCATCTGCCCCGACCACTACTTCGTTGCAAACCTGCTTTCCAGCATGGAGTGGGGCAGACAGCATGAGCTGGATATTATGATCTTAGAGAGCGCCGGCCTCTGCAACCGCTGTTCTCCCCATATCAAGAACACCGCCGCCATCTGCGTCATCGACAACCTCATGGGTGCCCGCACCCCCAGAAAAATCGGTCCTATGCTTAAATTTGCTGATGTGGTGCTGATAACCAAGGGCGATATAGTCTCTCAGGCAGAGCGGGAGGTTTTTGCTTTCTACGTCCGCCAGTCCAACCCGAAAGCAATGATACTGCATGTAAACGGCATCACCGGTCAGGGCTGCGGGGAACTGCCCTCAGTTCTGGAGCTTCAGGAGGCCGATGAAAACAATCTTGAGCTGCGCTTCCTTATGCCGGCCGCCGTCTGCGCCTACTGTCTGGGCTCTACGGATATCTGCGAGGAAAACAATTTAGGTCTGATAAAGAGGATTGATATAGATGCATAAACTGCTTGATCTGCCCTTTGAGGAACTGAATGCTCAGTTCCCGTATATGGACGATTTTTTTAAAAGCATAGGTGTGGACTATCCGGATACCAAAAAACACTCAAGCTTCAACGCATGGCTTGACTATCAGGACCCCTATGATTTAAAGGACAAGGGCCTCAATTCCGAGGAGATTCTGGAAAACTTCCTGCTTTTCTATGAGCGCATGACCCACAGGGAGACCATCGACTCCACCGTTCAGTCCGTTACTATCCTGGGAGGCACCGACAAGGACGGCAGGGCCGAGAGCTTTGAGCTGACTTTAAAAAGAGGCGATGTGGTCTCAGTTGTGGGCCCAACCGGCTCCGGCAAAAGCAGACTGCTGGCCGATATCGAATGGCTGGCTCAGGGGGACACTCCCACCCACCGGCACATCCTCATAAACGGCGAAAGGCCGGACACCAAGTGGCGCTATTCTCTTGAGGGCAAGCTGGTGGCCGAGCTTTCTCAGAACATGAACTATGTTATGGACATCTCCGTGGGTGACTTTCTGGAGATACACGGCAAGAGCCGCAGAGTTGATAACATTGAGGAAAAGAAAGAGAAGATCATCCGCGCCGCCAACGCCCTGGTGGGCGAAGAAATCCATGCCGACTCTCCGCTGACCGCTCTCAGCGGCGGCCAGTCCAGAGCGCTGATGATTGCGGATACAGCCTATCTCTCCTCATCCCCCATTGTGCTCATCGATGAAATTGAGAACGCCGGAATCGACCGAAAAAAGGCCATTTCTGTGCTGCTTGATGCAGACAAGATAATCCTTCTTGCCACCCACGATCCGGTGCTGGCTCTGTCCGCGGAAAGACGAATTGTAATGCACAACGGCGCGGTTTCCGCCCTTATCCAGACCACCGGGAAAGAAAAAGAAAAGCTGAAAGAGCTTGAGGAAATGAATAATCTGCTGATCCATTACAGGGATCTTTTAAAGCAGGGACAGCTTGTGGAGGAGTAATATGACCTACGAAGAACTGAAACTGGAAGCCGCCAAATACCCCGATACCATGAACGACCTTGAGCGCATGATGGGCTATGCCAAGGGCGAGGAGGTCGACCGCGTCATCGTTGCCCTTGCGGTCTGCGAAAATCAGGCTCCCCTGTACGGCTACACTCTCGCCCAGTACAGAAATTCCGCCGCTGTACAGGTGGATGTTGCAATGAAAGCCAGAATGGACTTCGGCGTAGGTGCCGTCATGGCAAACAATATGCTGGGCCCCAGAGGTGTGGCCCAGGCTTTTGGCTCCAAGGTAGCTTCTCCGGAAAACTCCGGAGAATATGTAATCGAGCATATGGTGAAGGACTACTCCTGCCTTGATTCTCTGGTTTTTGACCCGGAGACCAATCCCGTCTGCCAGAAAGTTATAAACATCGCCAAGGAGATCAAGGCAATGACCGGCGGCAAGGCCCCCGTTCTCTGTGGTCTGGTAGGCCCCATGAGCATTGCCACCTGTATGCGAGAGCCCGGCCTGCTGCTGCGAGATCTGAAAAAAGACCCGGAAAATGTACATAAGCTTCTGGATATCTGTGTGCAGAGTCAGTTGAAGTGGCTTGAATACAACATCAGGGAGTTCGGTCAGGTCAACATCATGGTGGGTGACCCTGCCGTTGCCTCCGAGCTTATAAGCCCCAAAATGTTCAGAGAGCTCTGCAAGCCCCATATTCAGGAGTTGGCTGACGGAATTGAAAAGATCTACGGCAAACGCCCCGGTGTCAGTCTGGTGGGCAAGAGCCGCGACATCTGGGCAGACTACGCCGAGATGGGCTTTATTTCCTTTATGCCTGACGGCTTTGAGGACCTTGAGCTTCTCAAAAAGACCGTGGGCCACCGCATGGCCATTTCCGGCAATGTGCCTCCCGTGGAAGTCATGGTAAACGGCACAATCGACGATGTCATCGAAGCCGTTAAGAAGTGCCTTATCGCCGGCAGCGACAGCCCCTGCGGCTACACTCTTGCCATCGGCGGCCAGCTGGGCTATGGCACCCCCAAGGAGAATATCGAGGCCTATGTCTACGCCGCCCGCCGCTACGGCAGAGGCGCAAAGCGCGGACAGCTCTGCCGCGGCCTTGTTGAAGAAGGACTTGTATAATCAAACTCAATGTGGCAAAAAGCACGGTAAATCCCGTGCTTTTTCTTTATCAGCTCATCCGCAAAATTAACACTTCCGCAATTTTAATTGCTAATATTGCAAATTTAGCTTGAAAAATATTGAAAATGATTTATACTGTAATCAGCCTTTTCAAGGAGGATCACTATGACATACGAAGAACTTAAAATAGAAGCCGCCAAATACCCCGACACCATGACCGACTTTGAGCGCATCACCGCCTACGGCAGAGGCGAGGAAGTGGACCACATCCCCATGACCCTGTCCATCGGCGAGAATCAGGCCACATGGTATGGCTACACCCTGTCCGAGTTCAGAAACAGTCCCCAGGTCCAGGTGGATGTTGACCACCGCGCCATGGAGGATTTCGGCTGCGGCACCATCAAGGCACGCACCCTTCTGTACCCCCCTGCAGTCGGCAAAGCCTTCGGCTCTCAGTTTGCTTCCCCCAAGAATGGCGGCGAGTACATAACCGAGCATGTTCTCAAAGACTATTCTCAGCTGGATGAGCTCCACTTCGATCCCTATACCAGCCCCGGTATGCCCGAGAAAATCAACAATGCCAAGGAGATTATTGCTATTACCGAGGGCAAGTGCCGTGTCATGTGCAGTGTGGTAGGGCCCCTCAGCGGTGCATTGGGCATCCGTGAGCCCAGCCAGCTTATGCGCGACATCAAGAAAAATCCCACTGAGCTGCACCGCCTGCTGAGCATCGTGGTGGACAGCCAGCTCAAATGGCTGGAGTGCAACCTGAAAGAGTTCGGCAAAATCGGCCTGACCATTTTTGACCCTGCCTCCTCCGGCAGTATGATCAGCCCCGCGGTTTACAGAGAGTTTGTAAAGCCCCACATGCAGGATATGCTCCAGGGCATCAAGGAGCGCTACGGCAGAATCCCCAGCATGGGCGTCATGGGTGACACCCGCGGCATCTGGAACGATATTGCCGATCTGGGCGTTCCCTCTTTCCTTGTTGATGGAGACATTGACCTGGCCGAGCTCAAAAATACCGTGGGCAGCCGCATGGCCATCGCCGGAAATGTACCTCCTGTGGACATAATGCTCCGCGGAAGTATCGACGATGTCATCGAGGCTGTTAAACAGAGCCTTGTCAAGGGCAGCGACAACCCCTGCGGCTACACCCTGTCCATCGGCGGTCCTCCCCCCAAGGGTATCCCCAAGGAGAATATGGAGGCCTATCTCTACGCCGGCCGCCGTTACGGCCGAGGTGCAAGGAAGGGCCAGCTCTGCCGGGGTCTTGTTGAGGAAGGTCTTGTCTGATTCACACAAAAAACCGAAAATGCACTGCCCTCAGAAAGTTTGTGGCTTTCTGAGGGCAGTGCACTTATTGGATTTTCATCGGCATACTTGCCTGCTCGAAAAACCGTGCCGGCATTTATTTGTGCAGACGGTAGAAATCCACGCATCTTCATGATATACTCCATTTAAGAAGATAATTCGCAGAGGTATCATAATTATGGATGTGTGCAGTTTTTTTAAAGCCGTGTTGGCCCAGGATGAACAGGCAATCAGAAATTATTTTCATGAAGACGCGTATGTAAATTGGCATTGCACGAATGAGCATTTTAATGTCGATGAGTTTATTGTTGCAAACTGCGAATATCCGGGCGAATGGGATGGAATAGTTGAACGAATTGAAGTGTTGGGCGATTTGTACATCACAGCAGCAAAGGTGTATTCCAAAGACAGAAGTGCGTACTTCCATGTAGTTTCGTTTATGAAAACAGCAAATGATAAAATAGTCTCGATGGACGAATATTGGGCTGACGATGGAAATCCTCCGCAATGGAGATTAGATAAGCACATCGGGAAAGCCATCCAATGAATTGCGGTTTGATAAAGGGGCTTGATTGTATGAAAAAGTTGTTGCTTGTATTGTCGATCATTTTTATCGTTCTGACTTTTGTTGGCGCTATCTGCGTTCTAACCAGTGGAGCAGTCAATGCCGGATATGCCGTCATTCCCATGGTGATTACTTTGGCTTGTTTGACAGCTTACAGAGCATATAAAAATAAGGAGACGGACGAGTAGCCGGCGGTTTTTGTCGTTGATATGTCTGCCCAAATCTGCTATAATCAGACAAAACAAGTTCTTCAGGAGAAACATCATGGCGCTGAACAAGGAATACTTCGATGCTATCCACATCGATGTGGTAAAAAAGAAATACTATAACGCAAACAAGGTTGAAGCTGTGTTCAGCGATATCCGCCAGCAGGCAGAGGCCATGTACGAGGAAAATCTGGCCATGAAGGCTCAGCTTGAAGTTCTTCAGGGCAGCAAGCTGGAGATCGGTGAGGCTGTGCTGTCCGCTCAGTCCATCTACAAGGACATTATTGAAAAAGCAAAAGCTGAAGCCGCCCGGATCATTGAAGAAGCCGAAAATCAGCGTGACAGCATCATGGCAGAGAGCAGTCAGATGCAGGAATATGCCGTGCATCAGGTGCAGGCCTGCTACACCAGACTCAAGGAACAGCATATGGCAAGCATTGAGGCTTTGAATACGGAGTGGCAGTCCTTCCTGTGCGGACTTTACCCGCAGGACAGCGAAGCCGAAGAAGTACAGACTGCCGAAGTTCCCTCCGATCTGAGTGAAAAGGTGGGCGCCATCGCCAAGGAGCTTTTCGCCATCGGCAGCGAAGAATAGCAAGCAAAACCCCTGTGTCTTTCGACACAGGGGTTTCCATTTTATGCTTTATAGAAGCAATTACTTGCCCATGTTCATCTGAGCAGCGACCTCTGCAGCGAAGTCCTCCTGCTTCTTCTCGATGCCCTCGCCCTTCTCGAAGCGAACAGCGTCAACAAACTTGACGGAGCCGCCCAGAGCCTTTGCAGCGGAAGCAATGTACTTTTCAACAGTGAACTCGCCGTCCTTGACGAATTCCTGCTGCAGCAGGCAGTTCTCCTCGTAGAACTTGTTCATCTTGCCGTCGATGATCTTCTCCTTGACCTGCTGGGGCTTGGAAGCCATCTTGGGGTCCTGATCCATCAGAGCCAGAGCGATCTTCTTCTCCTCGGCCAGAACTTCCTCGGTAACATTGCTCTTGTCCCAGAAGCGGGGATTCAGAGCTGCGATCTGCATAGCAACGTCCTTGCCGATCTCGGTGACATCGATGCCGCCTTCAACAGCCAGGTTGACCAGAACACCGATCTTGCCGCCGCCGTGAACGTAAACGACGGAGGTGTTCTCAGCAAAGCGGTCGAAACGGCGGATCTGCATGTTCTCGCCGATGGACATGACCTTCTCG
>CAZYTE010000042.1:0-11639 GCA_964649425.1 uncultured Oscillospiraceae bacterium | reverse complement strand
GTAACACCGTCCGGGGGTTCGAATCCCTCCATCTCCGCCAAACATAAAAAGCCACCCTACGGGGTGGTTTTTCTTTTGTATAAAAAAATCTCCTTTGCAAAAGCTAGCAAAAAACAAAGGAGTTTGAAATGGGAGAATATTCTGTGCATCTGCCGCGGCTTAGTGACAGCGGCTGTTATGAAATGCGCCTTGAGAGCATCGGCGGCATGGGAGCAAACCTCTGCGGCAAGCTTCTTGGCGAGCTGGGCGCCGTGTATCTGGGGCTCAATGCCTCGGCATTTTCAAGCTACGGCTCGGAAAAGCGGGGCTCGCCGGTGAAAAGCTATGTGCGCTGGTGCGATAAAAAACGGGAGATCCTGCACAACAGTCCGGTGGAAAGGCCCCAGCTGCTGGCCCTGTTCCACCCGGCGCTGGCAAAGAACCTGCCGGTGACCGCGGGGCTTGATGAAAACTCCGTTACAGTAATCAACACTTCCCTCAGCCCGGAGGAAGCCCGCCATGAGCTCAGGCTCTACGGCGGCACAGTCTGCTGCATAGACGCTCTGGGCTTGGCTCTCAAAAGCAAAAGCAGGCTCAACATGGTGATGCTGGGAGCGATGGCCAAGGCCTCCGGCTTCATTCCCCTTGAGGCGGTAAAGGCGCTTATTGCCGACACTCTGGGCAAAAAATACCCGGCCATGCTGCAGAGCAACCTGACAGGAATCGACATGGGCTGCAGCAATGTAAGCGCCAAGCATTTTGCCCCCGATGGCCGCTATGAGAAGCTGCCCTATGAGGAATACCGCAGCAAATGGGGCTATGAAAGCGCCCCCTCAGGCGGCGTGAATCCCCATTTCGGCAGCACCGTATACAACGATTTGTCCCCCTCCAGAGAGGGCTATATCCCCCTGTTCATTTCTGAAAAATGTATACACTGCGGCCTGTGCGACAGCGCCTGCCCGGACATGGTTTTTCAGTTTCTGCCGGGTCGGTTCAAGGGCAAGCCCGCTATGACCAACCGGGGTCTGGACTACCACCACTGCAAGGGCTGCCTGCGCTGTGTGGATATCTGCCCCACCGGAGCTCTGGTCTCCGGAAAGGAGCAGGAGCACCCGGAAAAGAAGTGGGCTGTCCGCAATAAGGATCTGATCATCCACAATCTTGATTTCGAGCCCATGGGAGCGGATCCTTATATCACGGGAGAATCTTATATGGACGAAAAACGGGTGGACGGAGGATTGATGTAATATGGAAAAGCCTCAGCAGAAGCTGATTTTTGAAAGCGGCAACGAGCTGGCGGCATTGGCCGCAAAACAGATAAACTACCATGTGATGGGCTACTACCCCATCACCCCCTCCACCCAGATAGCGGAATACCTTGACAGGATGAAGGCTGAGGGCGAACACAGCATTGCCATGATCCCCGCCGAGGGCGAGCACAGCGCCGCCGGCATCTGCTACGGCGCGGCAGCGGGCGGCGGCAGAGTATTCAGCGCAACGAGCGCAAACGGCCTGCTCTACGCTCTGGAGCAGCTGCCGGTGCAGTCGGGCACACGCCTGCCCATGGTCTTGAACCTGGCCTGCCGGACAGTATCCGGCCCCCTTTCCATCAAAGGCGACCACAGCGATGTGATGTACACTCTCAACGCCGGCTGGGTCATACTCTTTGCCGACTCCCCTCAGGAAGTATACGACCTGAATATCTGCGGCCTGAAAATCGCCGAAAGGCTGAAGCTGCCGGTAATAGTCGCTTTTGACGGTTTTTTCACCAGTCACCAGAAGCGAAACTGCCATGTTTTTGCAGACGACAAGACCGTTCAGGATTTCATCGGCCCTTGCGAGAGCCAATACCACGCCCTTGACCTTGAGAACCCTGTCAGCATCGGCTCTTACATGAACGAGCCCGACCTTATAAATAACCGCTACCAGCTCCACCTTGCAATGGAAGAGGCAAAAACCGTGATTCCGGAAGTTTTTGAGGAATACGAAAAGCTCTCCGGCAGAGAGCTGAGAGCTGTAAAGGGCTATAAAACTGAGGACGCGGAGGTGCTGCTTTTTGTTCTTGGTTCTGCCTGTCTGACAGCCCGCTCCGCTGTGGATAAGCTGCGGGCCGAGGGTAAAAAGGTGGGTGTTTTCACTTTGGGCGTGCTGCGCCCCTTTCCCGGCGAGGAGATCGCCGCTGTCTGCAAAAAGGCAAAAACAATATTGGTGGCAGACAGGCAGGACAGCTATGGCGCCGGCGGCGGCAACATGAGTCTGGAGATTCGCGCTGCCCTGCAGCACAGTGGCTGTGCCTCCCGGGTTTTGAGCCGGGTTTACGGTCTGGGGGGCAGGGATTTCTATGAAAAAGACGCCGTGGAGCTTTTTGAAGCAGGCTTCAAAAAGGACAGTCCCGGCTTTGACTATATTGGTGTTTATCCCGGAGAAAAAGACTACTCTCCCCTCCCCTGCTTTGCGCCCATAAAAGGCTCGGATGCCCAAAGTGGTATAAGTCTTACAGAAGAAAATGGCAGGCTGCAGGTTAAGGGCGCAAGCCTGAGAGACACTCTCGCCATGCCAAAGCGCCTTGCCCCCGGCCATGGTGCCTGCCCCGGCTGCGGCATACCGGTAAACCTGAATCTGCTGCTGCGGGGCGTTGAGGGCAATGTGGTGCTGCTTTTCCAGACGGGCTGCGGCATGGTGGTGACCACCGGCTACCCCAAAACCGCATTCAAGGTGCCATATGTGCACAATCTTTTCCAGAACGGGGCCGCCACTCTCTCCGGTCTTTCCCGGACATTTCATCAGCGGCAGGCTCGGGGTGAGCTCCCTGAGGGTGAGATCACCTTCATCATGGTCAGCGGTGACGGCGGCATGGACATCGGCATGGGCTCTGCCATCGGCAGCGCCCTGCGGGGAGAGCGGCTAATCATTTTTGAATATGACAACGGCGGCTATATGAACACCGGCTACCAGCTCAGCTACTCCACCCCCATGGGCGCGAAAAGCGCCACCTCCCATCTGGGAGAAAAACAGCAGGGCAAGGGCTTTTTCAACAAGGACATGCCTCAGATAATGGCCGCCACCGGTATGCCCTATGTGGCCACCGCCGCCGAATCCGACCCCAACGACTTCATCAAAAAGGCCGCTAAAGCCCGGTATTACGCAAATAATCACGGCACAGCCTATATTCGCTGTCTGTCCGCCTGCCCATTAAACTGGGGAGATAAACCCAACACCGAACGCAGGGTGATCGAGGCGGCAGTGAACTGCTGCTACTTCCCCCTTTACGAGGTGGAGCAGGGCAAGACCGCTCTGAGCTACGACCCTGAAAGCCGGGGCAAAAAGACAGCGGTGGACGAATGGCTTAAAATGATGGGCCGGACAAAGCATCTTTGCCTTGACGGGTACACGGAAATACGAAACTCCATCCAGCGGGAAGTTGACCGCCGCTGGGCAAAGCTTAAAGCCCAGGCGGAGCATCCTGAGCTTTAGATCCTGTTCCAGAGTCTGACAACGCCCTTGTCGTTGAGCTGCTGCAGGGTCACCAGCACCAGCGGAAAAAGCAGCATACCCCACACCCGCCAGACTTTCCAGCCCACATAGATCGCAAGCAGGGAGGCCAGTGGGTCAAGGCCTATCTGGTCTCCCAACAGCTTTGCCTGGGCGCAGCTTCTCACAAGGTTTACTATAAGCCAGCTAATGAGCAGACCGATGCCCTGCCATGAATTTCCCAGCAGCAGGCAGTAAAGCGCCCAGGGCACAAGGATTATGCCCGTGCCGAAGACCGGCAGAGCATCCACCACCGCTGTCAGCAGGGCGATGAGCAGAGCGTTTTCCACCTTCAGCAGAAAAAAAGCGATGAGCAGTTCAAAAAAGGTCATTGCCATCAGTATGAGCTGGGCCCGGAGAAAGCCGCCGAAGCTTGAGCGCATATCCTGCCCAAAGCCGGAGAGCCTTTCTCTCAGCCCCTGCGGCACCTGCGCCATGAGGAAGGCTGTGGTTTCGGGAAAAGAGGCGGAGATAAAATATGTGCCTATCCCGGCGGTCACCGCAAATAAAAGCACATTGGGGCTGCTCTGGGCAGCCTTGCCCAGAAAATCCAGCGCCCACTGGGAAATGTTGGCAGGCATGGCATAGAGGATATCCCCCATGGATCCCAGGGCCATCTGCACATATTCCCCCAGCCCCTCGGGAGCTGTGGCGACAAGTTTTGAAAAATGCTGCTCCAGCAGCTCAAGGCTGTCCGCCATGGTCTCCATCAGCACGGGCAGCTTCCGGGTGAGTCCGGAGGCGGCATTTGCAAGATACGCAGTCAGCTTCACCGCGGCCCACAGCAAAAGAGCTATAAAGCCCAGTGTAACCAGACCGGCAGCTGCCGGTCTTTTCCATTTGCGGCGGACCAAATAACGCACCGGCGGCTCCATCAGCGCAGCCAGAGCGAAGGCCAGCAGAAAAGGTGCCGCCCAGGGCAGCAGAAAGCGCAGAAGCAGCCATATGCCTCCAACTGCCGCGGCAACATACAAAATCACCGACAGTCTCTGCAGATATTTCCCCTGCACAGCCCCACCTCCAAACAAAATGCTCTGCTTTTGTTTTTGACGCTTTCACATTTATTTATTCAAGGGCACAGGGGCACTGTTGTGTATATAATGGTGTGTCAACAAATTGGAGGAAAAATAATGATAGTGCAAAAATTCGGCGGAAGCTCCCTTGCCGATTTAAACGGTCTGCGCCGGGCATCGGATCTGATCCTGTCCGCGCGGCAGAAGGGATACAAGGTGGTGGCTGTGGTCTCTGCCATGGGCGACACCACCGATGAGCTCATGGAGCTTGCACAGAAGATAGTCCCCCGACCTCCCCTGCGGGAGCTGGACGCGCTGCTGAGCACCGGCGAAATACAATCAGCCGCTCTGCTTGCCATAATGCTTCAAAGTCTGGGGGTGCCTGCCCGCTCATTTTCCGGAGCCCAGGCCGGCATCCATACCACCGCCTCATACTCCGATGCGGATATATGCAGCATAAACCCTCAAGCTCTTGAAGAAGCCCTCGACCGGGGCAATATCGCGGTGGTGGCGGGCTTTCAGGGGCTTGCCCCGGACGGCAGCACTGCCACCCTGGGCAGGGGCGGCTCAGATACCAGCGCCGTGTCTCTGGCGGCAGCCCTTGGGGCGGAACGCTGCGAGATATATAAGGATGTGGACGGCATATATACCGCAGATCCCAGACTGGCAAAGGACGCAAGGCTTTTAGAGAAGATCGATTTCAAAGATATGCACACCCTCAGTCTATGCGGCTCTCAGGTTCTCCACAGCCGCTCCGTTTCAAGGGCCATGGAATCCGGCCTGCCCATGATAGTGCTCAATTCCTTCAGAAAAAGCGCAGGCACCGCAGTATGCAGCCTTTCAGATGAGGAGAGGCCGGATTTTGCGGGTATTACCCGAAATACCGGTCTGCACAGTCTGAGCCTTGTGGGGAAGGCTGTCAGCGAAGAGACAGAGGAAAAGCTCTGCAGACTACTGGAAGACGCGGGGATTCAGGTGCTGTCCTCGGCTGTCCGTGACGGTGTGGTCACCGTACTTCTGCCTGCGGGAAAACTTGAAGCCGCCCTGCAGCTGGCACACACAGAATTTTTAACATAAAAAATTAAGGGTGGTTTTCAACCACCCTTAATCTAATTTCTTCAATAAACTGCCGCACTTGCTGCGGGCCAGCTCCTGCTGTTTTTTGAGGGAGCTGATCTTTTCCTCAAGCTCTGCTTTCAGCACAGCGTCATTCTCCGCTTCATACATACGCAGGCAGCCGTTGAGCTCCTCAGTTATATCCGCAAGCCTTGCGGCATAATGCTCCAGCTTTTGGGTATATTCCTCGTTTTGGGCCAGCCTGTCCGTGTGGGATACAGGCTCAGCTTTGCCCTTGCCGGTCTTTGTCATCAGATGCACCAGCTGATAGAGCAGGAATATGTTAAGGACCGCCCACACAAGCAAAACAATTATCATAATTTTCCCCTATTTTTTAATGATAACCCTGTTACCGTGAATAGAGAGTTTGCCGCCGCAATACAGAGCCACCGCCTGAGGCAGCAGCTTCCATTCAGCCTCCTGAGTCACCCGCCTTTTCAGGCTCTCGGGATCATCATCCGGCAGGACTTCAACAGCCTTCTGCAATATGATGTTGCCCACCCGGCCGTCCGCATCGGCAAAGTACGCGGTGGCACCTGTTATCTTGATGCCCCGCTCCAGAACGGCGCGGTGGATATCCCCCTCCGCATCCTCAAAAGCAGGGTAAATGGCCGGATAGGTTCCGATTATACGGTTTCTGAACTGATAGGGCACAACGCCCAAGGGCAGGTCATAGCCCGCAAGGATGACAAGCTCAATGTCCATATCCTTCAGCTTGTTGGCAATTGCCATGCTGTGGCTGGTCATGGTGGGGAAAAGCTCCGGATCCACAACATAGGCGGGGACACCTGCGCTGAGGGCCCTCTGCATGGCATAGGCATCGCGCTGAGGGCAGATAACCGCTACCAGCTCACAATTGGGTATTTCTTTAAAATACATGGAATCCAGAATCGCCTGAAGCTGCGCCCCGTCTCCCGAGCTTAAAACCGCGGCTCTTATCATGCTGCCCACCCCACTTTCCTGTATTAAACACTTGTGCAAGTGCCTAAATGAGGATATAATAAGTAAAAACACATTTTACCAGTAATATCGATTTATTATACTGTATCTGACACTTTCGGTCAAGGTTTGGAGGCACAGTTGTGACGGAAATTTATCTCATTCGACATACGCAGGCAGAGGGTAATCTTTACCGCATGATGCAGGGCCATTGGGAAGGCAATGTGACCCAGCTCGGCAAAAAGCAGATAGATGCCCTGGCTCAGCGTCTCCGGGATATAAAGATCGACGCAGTGTATTCCAGCGACCAGTACCGCGCAAGAGCCACCGCCGAGGCTGTGACCCGCCATCATAAGCTTCCGCTGCAGACCGATGCCAGACTGAAGGAAATAAACATGGGCTCCTGGGAGGCAAAGTTTTTCGGGAATATCTGCCATGAAAAGCCGGAGGAGGCTCAGCTTTTTATATCCAGACCCCAGTTCTGGCAGGCTGACGGTTCGGAAAACTATGCTCAGGTTGCTGAGAGGGCTTTCCCCGCTCTGTTGGAGATCGCCCAAAAGCATGATGGTCATGCTGTTGCGGTGGTAAGCCACGGCGTCACCATACGCTGTCTGCTGTCAAAGGCGCTGAGCATTTCCCTTGAGGATCTGGACCGGCTGCCCATCTGCAAAAATACCGCGGTTTCAAAGCTTGTCTATGAAAACGGCAGCTTCAGCGCCGAGTATATAAACGACTACAAACATCTTGAAAATGTGGGCGGCTATGTATGGAGCAAAACCGCGGACCTGCGCCACGAGGCCATCAACCCGGAAAAAGAGGCCGACTACTATAAGGCCTGTTACGCTGATTCCTGGCGCTTTGCCCACGGCTCACTGGAGGGCTTCTGCGCGGGGCTCTATCTGGACAGTGCGGTAGAGCATTATATGGCAGACAATGGCTCCATTCTGAAAATATATAACAAGGACGAGCCGGTTGGTCTTGTTGATCTGGATACCGAGCGCTCGGCCCACGCAGGCTTCGGCTGGATAAGTCTTTTGTATCTTAATGAAGAATACCGCCTGAAGGGCTACGGCATCCAGCTTCTGGGCAGAGCCATAATGAAATACCGTGAGCTTGGCAGAAAGGCCCTCCGCCTGCATGTGGCGGAGGACAACAAGGTCGCCCTTGCCTTTTACCGCAAGTACGGCTTTGAGCTTGTCTCCTCTGAAAGCAATGGCCTGGGCCGGCTGCTGCTTATGGAGAAAAAGCTGGAGGTAATATAGATGGGCCTTGTTGAAAAACTCCGGCTGCCGCAGGACAGCAGAATAATCGTAATCTCCGATATTCACGCAAACCTCCCCTATTTCAAGGCGCTGCTGAATAAAATAGGCTTTTGCGAAAAGGACAGCCTTATCATAGACGGCGACTTTCTGGAAAAAGGTGAGCACAGCCTTGAAACGCTGCAGTTTATCATGGAGCTTTGCCGCCGCGGCAACACCCATGTGGTCTGCGGCAACTGCGATGACTGGCACCTGATCTTCGATGCCAGCTGGACATGGCGGGCCGAGGAGCAGACCATGAAATACCTTATCCAGAAAAAGCGGGGTCTGCTCTGGGATATGTGCAACCAAAGCGGCATGGACCCCTTTGATCTGGAGAGCTTCGGCCAGGCTAAGGAAGTGCTGGCCAAGAAGTACAAGGCCGAATTTGAATTTCTGGCCGCCCTGCCCTATGCCATTGAGACCGAGCATTATGTTTTCACCCACGCCGGTATGCTGCCGGATAAGCCCCTTTCAGAGCACAGCCGCAAAGAGCTGAACCGCTGCGACGCGCTTTTAAAAAAAGGCTGGCATTTTGACAAATGGGTGATCGTGGGACACTGGCCGGTGGTGCTGTATGGCGAGGACAAGGTCTGCGCAAACCCCATCATTGACAGAGAGAAAAAGATCATCAGCATTGACGGCGGCTGCGTTTTAAAGGACGACGGCCAGCTCAACGCCCTGATAATCCCCTTTGAGGGCAGTGAAAACTTTGACTTCGCGGCCTATGACCCCTTCCCCACAGCAGTGGTTTTGCAGGATCAAAAGGAGGGGGAGCGCTCCTACTACATCCGCTGGGGAGACAGCGATGTTAAGGTGCTGCGAGCGGGTAAAGAATTTTCCCGCTGCCGCCATGTGCGCACCGGCTATGAGATGGATATTCTCACAAAGTATCTTTTCTCTGCCGAGGAATATACAAACTGCAACGACTCTACCGACTATGTCCTGCCGCTGAAGGCGGGGGACAGGGTCAGCATTGTTGAAGAAACTTCCCTGGGCTACCTTGTAAAGCACAAGGGTACCTCAGGCTGGTATTATGGAGAACTTGAATGAGCGAGTTATTTGAATTTTTACCCGTTTCCAAAGAGGATATGGAAAGCCGCGGCTGGTGGTGGTATGACTTTCTGGTGGTCACAGGCGATGCCTATGTGGATCATCCCAGCTTCGGTGCGGCTGTAATTGCGAGAGTTCTGGAGGCTGAGGGCTTTCGCGTTGCCGTTTTGGCCCAGCCGGACTGGCACTCCGCCGATGCCTTCAAGGCCATGGGCAAGCCCAGATACGGCGTGCTCATAGGCTCCGGCAACCTGGACTCCATGGTTGCCCACTACACCGCCGCCAAGAAGCACCGCAGCGAGGACTTCTACTCCCCCGGCAAAAAGGCCGGTCTGCGCCCCGACCACGCGGTCATCGTCTATGCAAACAGGGCTCGGGAGGCTTTCCCCGACCTGCCCATAGTCATCGGCGGTATGGAGGCATCCCTGCGCCGTTTTGCCCACTACGACTACTGGGACGACAAGGTGCGCCGCAGCGCATTGATCGATGCCGGTGCGGACATTCTGGTTTACGGCATGGGCGAATATGCCACCATTGAGATCGCAAAGAGACTTAAAAAGAAGGAGCCCGTCTCCTCCATCACCGATATCCGCGGTACTGCGGTGGCTGTAAATGACCCCTCGGTCTGTGCCTACAGCAGTCTTACTCTCCCCTCCTATGAGGAGGTGTGCGACTCTATCCGCCATTATGCGGATGCCACCCGCCTTGAATATGCGGAGCATGACCCTGTCCGCGGCAAGGCTCTCATCCAGCAGCATGACAAGCGTTACCTCATTGTCAATCCCCCTGCCATGCCTCTTGAAACCGCAGAGCTGGACCGCGTTGCCGAGCTGCCCTACACCAAGCAGTACCACCCCATGTATGAGGAGCTGGGCGGTGTGCCCGGCATTGAGGAGGTCAAGTTTTCCGTTATCCACAACCGTGGCTGCTTCGGCGGCTGCAATTTCTGCTCTCTTGCCTTCCATCAGGGCAGAATGGTCACCAGCCGCAGCCATGAAAGCGTGATTCGTGAGGTTACCGCCCTGACTAAATTCCCTGATTTCAAGGGCTATATCAACGATGTGGGCGGCCCCTCGGCAAACTTCCGCCACCCCTCCTGCAAAAAGCAGCTAAAGTGCGGTATGTGCGCTGACCGCCGCTGCCTTGCCCCCACCCCCTGCCCCAATCTTGAGGCTGACCACTCCGACTACCTGAGTCTGCTCCGCAAGCTCAGAGCTATCCCCGGGGTAAAAAAGGTCTTCGTCCGCAGCGGCATCCGTTATGACTACATGCTGGAGGACAAGAGTCAGGAGTTCTTCTCCGAGCTTGTTAAGTACCACATCTCCGGCCAGCTGAAGGTGGCTCCCGAGCACTGCATTGACTCCGTTTTGGACTACATGGGCAAGCCCCATATCGATGTGTACGAAAAGTTCATGGACAAGTACAAGCGCCTTAACGACAGGCACTGCAAGGAGCAGTACATTGTCCCCTACCTCATGTCCTCCCACCCGGGCAGTACCCTGCAGGACGCTGTGGCGCTGGCTGAATACCTCAACAAAATGGGCCGCCAGCCTGAGCAGGTGCAGGACTTCTACCCCACCCCCGGCACCATCTCCACCTGCATGTACTACACCGGCATTGACCCCATCACCATGAAGAGCGTGTATGTGGCAAAGAGCTTCCATGAAAAGGCCATGCAGAGAGCTCTGCTTCAGTGGAAGCGGCCGGATAAGCGCAAGCTGGTCATCGAGGCGCTGAAGGCCGCAGGCCGGGAGGACCTGATAGGCTTCGGCCCCAACTGCCTTGTGCGCCCCGACTACTCCCCTGCTTACAAGGGCAAGAAAAAGACCGAAAAGAAAGATGTCGAGGTAAAACCTGCTGAAAGCAAGAAAGCTCAGCAGAAAAAGGCCGGCTGGGCCAAGGCAAAGCCCAAAAAGAACGCAAGGCCCGGCAAGAAAAGATAAGGAGATACAGCAATGAAAAGACGCAGAAGCGCTCTCCATATTCTCTCTTCCATTATTTTTGCCGCCGCCCTTGCAGCGGCAGTGGATGTGTTCGCGGCTTTTTTCTCTGCACATATTTCTTTTGCGGTATTTGCGGGCATATTTCTGGCAAGCGCGGTGCTGCTGATAGTTTTCAACATTTCCACCAAGTGGCTGTGGCTGTTTTTCTGCGTGGCAATCGCAGCCGCTGCCATTCTGCTGGCAGCCATACAGTGGGGCTATAAGAGAAACCTTCAAGACACCATCCTGCCTGAATCCGGCTCCGGTTCCATATCCATTGTTGATATGAATGGCAACGTGGTAAAAAACCATTTCATAGACGAAAAAGGTGTGGAGCAGTTCCAAACCAGAACTCAGAGCTTTGATATGGAGCTTATCGTCAGCACAGACAATTCCCGTTGCGTTGTCAAATATGAAAACGACATCATCACCCTCAAGTGCCCCAAGGAAGAAAGCTGTGTATTGACCGTACGCAGCGCAGACGGGCAGCACTTTGCCCATGCCATTGTTTCAAATCCCGGCCGCTTTATGCGTGAGACAGGCCCCTATTTTTCGGAGCTTATACAGCAGTTCAAAGAGGTAAACCTGCAGCAGAGTAATACCTATGAACTGCTTCACAGTGTACACAAGTTAATAGCATAAAAATAAGCTGTTGGAAAATCCAACAGCTTATTTTTCAGCTTGTCAAAAAAGTCTGATAAGACTTTTTTGACCGCTTCAATCTCCAC
>CAZYTE010000041.1:9623-11766 GCA_964649425.1 uncultured Oscillospiraceae bacterium | reverse complement strand
GCGTATCAAGGTCCTCTTTATAATTGAGCGCCTTGATGTCCTCGGCATAGTTTTCATACTTGAGGCCCCACTTCCAATAAATATCGGAAAGGTAGTCACCGGACTCTATAACGTAAGGTATGACATAGTACTTGACCGTATCCCCGCTTATGCTGCTGTTGCCGGACACGGCGGACTTGGTGGGCAGCTTGATGGTAGAACCTGCGGCCAGACTATCCAGCTCCGCCTCTTTAACCATACCGTTGAGAACCATGATAAGATTCTTATTTTTTTCAAAGCTTATCCCATTGTTGCTGCAAATACCGTACATCGTGTCGCCGGATTTGACCTTAACAGTGAAGTAATCGTTTGCAGCAAAAGCATTCACAGATACAGCGCAGAAGACAGAACTGATTATGCATACACACAGAAAAATACTTATAAACTTCTTTTTCATCGCTATACGCCTCATTGTTTCTTGATGAACATAATATAACATCAAAACGAGGGCAAGTAAAGTATTATGTAAATTAAATAATTATTTTCGGGATTTTGAATAAAAAACAGGCTTTTTGATTCTTTTGACTTACACGCTTGACGCAGCACTATATATTGTACTTAAATCGCATAATCTTGCCCGTAATTTGCAACATTTTGCGTTTTTCCTCGGAACGCAGGAAAAACTGCGCGCCGAAGTTCGATGACATTTCCGTAACTATTTTTAACTCTTTTGACTTATATTATGTAAATCTGCTGCATCTGTTGTATGCCTCAATTATTTATTTAACACGCCCCGCATACGATGCCGGGAAATCGCACTTCCGGAGATATGGGGTGGTATGGGAGGGGATTGATATCCACTCCCATTAAATTTGAGCATAGCGGATAATTCTCTTGGTCCGAGTAGAGGGATTCGAACCCCCGGCAATTGCGGCAGTGAATGCCGCAATTTTTTATTTAACGCGCTCCGCGCACGATGCCGGGGGTTCTGTACCATACCACAGCAGAAAGAGAAGGTCACCCCCGCCGGGGGTGACCTTCCCTTTTGGTCCGAGTAGAGGGATTCGAACCCCCGGCATCGTGGTCCCAAACCACGCGCGCTACCAGCTGCGCTATACCCGGATACACTGTTCAATTGCGACTAGAGGATTATACATCATTCTTCCTGAATATGCAAGCGATTAATGCATTGAAGTTTTTCTTTTCCTGTGGTACTATGTAGCTCGGAGTGTGATGAAAAAATGAGAATGAGGAAAAGACACAATCTGGCTCCCCGCATGGAAAAGTGCGCCGAGCTTTTAATAGAGGATACATCTGTATACTGCCCTGATGTTACCGCAGAGGGCCAGTGGCTGAGCCACTTCCCCGGCTGCAAGGAACTGCACCTTGAACTTGGCTGCGGCAAGGGCAGATTCACTGTTGATACTGCCGAATTAAACCCAGAGACCATGTTCATCGCCATCGAAAAGGTGGCCGACGCCATGATCCTTGCGCTGGAGAGAGTTCAGAAGCGGGAACTGAACAATGTCCGCTTTATAAACGGCGATGCGGCCCGACTTCTGGAGATGTTCTCCAACAAGGGCGAGCTTGACCGCATTTACATCAACTTCTGCGATCCCTGGCCCAAAAGCCGCGATGCCAAGTTCCGCCTGACCGCTGCCCGCTTCCTGCGCATCTATTCCACCATCTTAAAGCCCGGCGGCCAGATCCACTTCAAAACCGACAACACCCCCCTCTTCGACTGGTCCACCGAGCAGTTCAAAAACGAAAACTGGGAGCTGTCCGAGTACACCCACGACCTGCACGAAAACGGCCCCGTGGGCGTAATGACCGACTATGAGGCCAAGTTTTGCGCCGAGGGTCTGAAAATAAACCGTCTGGTGGCCACCAAGACTGCCGCCACCTTTGATGTGACTGCCGGCCCCGTGCCCCGTATGCACGATGCGGCCCTCACCGATGCCAAGGGCTATGCCGACAGCAGAGCGGCACACGATTCCAAAAAAGAGGACTAATGCATGAGATTCATTTCATGGAATGTTAACGGCCTGAGAGCCGTGCAGAAAAAAGGCTTTGAGGATATCTTCCACTCTCTGGATGCGGACTTTTTCTGCGTTCAGGAGACCAAGCTGCAGGAGGGTCAGATTGATCTTGATCTGCCCGGCTA
>CAZYTE010000041.1:0-9613 GCA_964649425.1 uncultured Oscillospiraceae bacterium | reverse complement strand
CCCTGTCCGTCCGCTGCAACATCGGTATCCCCGAGCACGACACCGAGGGCAGAGTCGTGACCCTCGAGTATGCGGACTTTTTCCTTGTCTGCGTCTACACCCCCAACGCTCAGGATGGTCTCAAACGCATTGACTACCGTATGAGCTGGGAGGATGCCTTCCGCTCCTATCTGCAGGAGCTTGACAAAATCAAGCCTGTCATCGTCTGCGGCGACATGAATGTTGCCCACGAGGAGATCGACCTTAAAAATCCAAAGAGCAATATCGGCAACGCAGGCTTCTCCTACGAGGAGCGGGGCAAGTTCACCGAGCTTTTAGCGGCGGGATTCATCGATACTTTCCGCACTCTCTACCCCGACCGTACTGATGCCTACTCCTGGTGGAGCTACCGGGCTGCCGCCAGAGAGCGGAATGTAGGCTGGCGCATTGACTATTTTGTGGTATCAGAGCGCCTGCGCGATAATATAAAAGAGGCATACATTCTGCCTGAAATCATGGGCTCTGACCACTGCCCCGTGGGACTGGATATGACATGGTAAAAATCGGAAATGTTGAGATAAACGGCTGCCTGACCTTAGGCCCCATGGCGGGCGTTACCGACTTTGCATTCCGCAAGGTCTGCAAGCGGCTGGGAGCCGCCATGACCACCACCGAGATGGTCAGCGCCAAGGCACTGGTATACAAAGACCGCAAAACCAAGGATCTTTTGTACCTTGACCCGGAGGAGGGCCCCTGCGCCGCCCAGATTTTCGGCCACGAGCCGGAGATAATGGCCGAAGCCGCACCTATGGCAATTGAGATTTCCGGAGCCGACATTCTGGACATCAACATGGGCTGCCCTGTGGGTAAGATAGTTAAATCCGGTGACGGTTCCGCGCTGATGCAGAACATTGACCTTGCCGGCAAAATAATCGAAAGCGTTGTGAAGGCTGTTGATGTGCCGGTAACGGTGAAGTTTCGCAAGGGTTTTGACGGCGGCAATGTGAACGCCGTTGAGTTCGGCAGAATGTGCCAGCAGGCGGGAGCCGCCGCCATCTGCGTTCATGGCCGTACCCGGGCCCAGATGTACGCAGGCAGGGCCGACTGGGATATTATCCGGGATGTGAAAAGGGCTGTTGATATCCCCGTCACCGCAAACGGCGATGTGTTCTCCGGCTATGATGCGGCCCATATCCTGCGCTATACCGGCTGCGACCTTGCCATGGCAGGCCGTGGCAGCTTCGGCAACCCCTGGCTTTTTGAGCAGGCCAACGCCGTCATCGAGGGCCGGGAAGAGCCTGCTCTGCCGCCTTTGGCAGAGCGGATGGACATTGCCCTCGGCCAGATAGAAGACCTTGCCGCACGCAGCGGCGAGCATATCGCCTGTTTAGAGGCAAGGCACCATCTGCCCTGGTATCTCCACGGTGTATCCCATTCTGTATATTACAAGACCCAGCTTGTCCATGTCAGCACTCTGGATGAGCTGAGAAAGATTGTGGCGGGAATTAAGAAAGACCTTAAATAGATCCCCGCCGGGAAAGGAGCTGATAACTTGACCCGTCAGGAGGAGGCTCAGGTCATAGAGCAGATACTCAAAGGCGACATCAACGCTTACGAGCAGCTTGTGACCCGGTACGAAAAAAGTGTATACAACCTCGCTCTGCGCATGACAGACAATGCCGAGGACGCCGCCGACATGGCTCAGGAGGCATTTATAAAGGCATACAACAGCCTTGCAAGCTTTCGGGGCGACAGCAAGTTCTCCGTATGGCTCTACCGCATAGTCTCCAATGTCTGCCTTGACTTTCTGAGAAAACAGAGCCGCCGCCCGGCAATGTCTCTGTCGGTGGAGGATGATGACGGTGAGGATGTGCAGTTGGATGTGCCCGATGAGAGCATGAGCCCGGAGAGCCTGCTTGAGCGTAAGCTGACCCGGGAGTCTGTCCGGGCCGGCCTTGCCCGGCTGCCGGAGGATTACCGGCAGATACTGCTGCTGCGCGAGCTGCAGGGGCTCAGCTATGATGAGATTGCCCAGACCTTGGATATCGGTGTCGGCACCGTAAAATCCAGAATCTTCCGGGCCCGCGAAAAACTTTGCGCATTTCTCAGCAAAGACGGGAACATTCCCGAATTTGTCTCGTCAAGCAATAAGAGAGGAGGTGGAACGCCATGAGCGGATGTGAATACTATCAGGAGCTTATAAGCTGTCTTCTGGACGGTGAGCTCTCAGCTGATGAGGAGGCCGCGCTGGCGGATCACCTTCAAAGCTGCCCTGACTGCACTGCCATGCACAGAGCGTTTACAGCCCTTTCCAATACCATGGCGGAGGACATGGAAGATGCTCCCGAAAGTCTCTGCCCCAATGTTATGGCAGAGCTGCGCAGAGCAGAGATATTAAAGAAAAACCGCCGCAAGAGCGCCGTCAAGGCAGTGCTTGCGACGGCTGCCTGCGCGGTTTTCGCATTTGCCGCAGGCCGCATGACCGGTTTCGGCGGCAGCTCCAATGAAAACGCAAGCATAGCGGTATACGATGTTAAGATGACGCAAACCGAGAGCTTTGCCGTTCCGGCAGAAGCTCCCGCCGCAGCCCATATGGAGGAGGACGGCGCCGCATTTACCGGCGGTACCATGGTGACTGCGGATATGACGGCCTCAGAGCCGGAAGCCATGACCGAAGAAGCCGCAGAGGAGGCCGCCCCAACGGAGGCCAACACCTTCTCGCTGGCCAGATCCGGCAGCAGCGCTGACAGCGGAGCGGGTACCAAAGCTTCCGACTGGCACAGTCTCAGCGCTCTTTTGGGCGGAACTGCCGTGGAGGGTGATGTTGCGCTGCCCGACAGCCCCAGCCTGCAGCTGACCGCACAGGCCGATGGTGTATACTACACTCTGGTGGTCTACGAGTTGGACGGCCTGCTTTACTACCTTGACCCCACCGACGGAGTTTTAAAGCGGAGCAGCTGCGCCCTTTCAGTCCTTGAGGAGTTTGCGAAAACTTAACATTAGAGCCCTTTGGCTTCTTGAAAATGCCGGAATCCTGTGTTATAGTGGGATATCCGGTATTTTTCGGTTCTGTTAAAGGAGATATGAAAGTTGAAGCAGGGAAAGATTTCAAATAATGTTATTCGCCGCCTTCCCAGATACCTGCGCAAGCTGGATGAGCTGTTGGCAAAGGGCGAAGAGCGCATTTCCTCCTCCGAGCTGGGCTCACAGCTCGGTCTCACTTCTTCCCAGATCCGTCAGGATTTCAGCTGCTTCGGCGGCTTTGGTCAGCAGGGCTATGGCTATAATGTGGCGTCTCTGCGTGAGGCCATTGCTGGCATTCTGGGTCTTGACAAGGGCCACAGGGCCATCCTTGTGGGCGCCGGCAACATCGGCCGGGCCCTTATGTGCAACTTCAGCTTTGAAAACTGGGGATTTCAGCTCTGCGCCGCTTTTGACACCTGCGCCGAGCGCATCGGCGAGGATTATCACGGTGTAAAGGTTCACCACATGGATGAGCTTGAGCGCTATCTTGAGGATAATCATATTGATGTGGCAGTGCTGACCGTTCCCAAGGATGCGGCGGAGGCGGTCACCCGTCGGCTTGCAGACTGCGGCATCGGTGCCATCTGGAATTTCACCAATGTGGAAATTGAGGCCCCAAACAGCGACACCATCATTGAACATATGCACTTTTCTGACAGCCTGCTGGCTCTCAGCTATTACATTTCCAGAAGCGAAGACGATATGGAATAATTCGAAGGCTTCCTTACGGGGAAGCCTTTTTCACCAAACCATCCCACAGGAGGATATACCATGTCCGACACCATTGCAGCCATTGCCACCGGCGCGCAGGTGGCCGCCATCGGCATTGTCAGGCTCTCCGGCCCGGAGTCCATCAATATTGTCAATCAGCTGTTCTTCCCCTGTTCGGGCAAGCCCATGAGCGAAGCCGAGGACAGAAAGCTTGTTTTCGGAAATCTGAAGAACCGGGCAGGCGAGCTTTTGGATGTGTGCCTTTGCACCATCAGCCGCGGCCCCAAAAGCTACACCGGCGAGCACACCGCAGAGCTCCAGTGCCACGGTTCACCTGTCATGCTCAGAGCCGTCCTTGAGGAAATTTTCGCCCTTGGAGCCCGTCAGGCGGGCCCAGGTGAATTTACAAAGAGAGCCTTCCTCAACAACCGCCTTGCCCTCAGCGAAGCGGAGGCAGTTGTGGATATCATAGATGCCGAGAGTGTGGAGAGCGCAAAGAACGCCGCCGGTCAGCTCTCCGGTGCCATCAGCTCCCGCGTCAGCGCCATCTACTCCGCTCTCACGGATATAAGCTCCCACTATCATGCCATTCTGGATTATCCCGATGAGGACATTGAGGACTTCACACTGGAGAGCTATGTGGGCACTCTGGAAAATGCCAGAGCCGATCTGCAGCGTCTGCTGGATACCTTTGCAAGGGGCAGGCTCATGAACTCCGGCATCCCCACCGCCATCGTCGGCAGGCCCAATGCGGGCAAAAGCTCTCTGCTCAACAGTCTTTTAGGCTATGAACGAGCCATTGTTACCAACATTCCCGGCACCACCAGAGATACCATCGAGGAAAAGCTTCGTCTGGGTGCTGTTCTGCTCAGGCTCACCGATACAGCGGGTATTCGCGAGACGGGTGACGAGGTGGAGCGCCTCGGCGTCCAGCGCAGCCGCGACGCAATCAGGAATGCGGAGCTGGTCATTGCGGTTATCGACAGCAGCAGCCCCTATACCGATGAGGATGCGGAAATAGTTGCCGCCGCCGAAGCTGCACCCAGGGGTCTTGTGGTTCTCAGCAAGAATGACCTTGAGCCGGCTGTAACAGAGGTCAACACCGGCCTGCCGGTGGTATCCGTAAGCTCTGTAAAAGGCACAGGTCTGGATGCTCTGGAAAAGCAGATCGAAGCCCTGTTCCCCCTGCCCGGCGTGCCCGCCGGTGAGATTCTCACCAATGCCAGACAGGCAGATGCCGTGAAGCGCGCTTTGGAGTATATGGACGCCGCCATGGACGCAATGCGCCGGGGCATGACGCCCGACATTGTGCTCACCGAGACCGAGGGTGCCATGAACGCTCTGGGCGAGCTGGATGGCCGAACTGTGCGGGAAGATGTTACAAACCGCATTTTCCAGAGATTCTGTGTCGGAAAATAAGACTTGAATTAAATCCGGATATGTCAAATTACTCTTGACAATGGCAACTTGCTGTGCTACTATATTTTAGTAATTCGGCATGCAGAAGTACCCAAGAGGCCGAAGGGGCTCCCCTGCTAAGGGAGTAGGGCGTTCAAAAGCGCCGCGAGGGTTCAAATCCCTCCTTCTGCGCCAATAAGAGACATCCGAAAGGATGTCTCTTATTGTTTTGTACATCGGGGAGGGCAACTATGATTTCTGTAAAAGATTTCTTCTGCTACGAGCTGTTCAACATAGCAGATGGCGATCTGGAGGTGTCTCTCAGTACTCTGGGCGCCTCTGTCATCGATATTAAATTCAAAAAACGCTCCGTCATCCTCGGCTATGAAAATGCTCAAGGCTATCTGGACGGGGACTCCTATATTGGTGCCACCGTGGGCAGATACGCAAACCGAATCGGCGGCGCTGAGTTTTCCCTGAACGGAGTGAAGTACAAGCTCTCCGCCAACGAGGGCAAAAATCAGCTCCACGGCGGCATAGAGCCGCTGCCCTATAATAAGCGCCGCTGGACTGCTGAGATTATCGGCGGCAATTCCCTCCGCTTCAAAATGATTTCGCCCGACGGAGACAACGGTTTCCCCGGAAACATGGAAATATCCGTCACATACAGAGTCTGCGGCAATTGTCTGCGGATAGATTTTGAAGGAGTGTCCGATGCCGACACTTATTTCGCCCCCACAAACCACACTTACTTTAACCTCGACGGCTCCGGCAGCGTACTGAGCCACAAAATGCGGATAAACGCAGACAGATATGTGGAGGTGGACAATGAGCAGGCAAAGCAGCTTGAGGGCATCGCCCAGATGACCCCTCAGTTCTACGCTCAGACTCTTGAGCTGGGCTGCTGCGAGCCCGGTGAGGAGGCCCGCATCATCGGCTTTGATTTTGAGAGCGATTTTGTACTTACTCCCTTCCTGGAGGCTCAGGGCATAAGCTCCTTAGGTGAGCGTGATCTGCTCATTGGCAGCAGCATGGACTCCGGTATCCTGGGTGACGATTACATGATCCTGAACACCCAGCTTTTCGCCCTCGGTCAGCTTGAGGTCACCGGCACCGGTCTTGACAAGACCCTGTTCATGGATATTGACACCTGCCGTCAGCTCTGCCTCGACAATGAGACCCTCAGCCAGAGCTGGCAGAAGCGAAACCCCTACGATTATATTTCTGTTATTATGGTTCGCTTTGAGGAGGGTGTTGACCCCGATGCCTTTGTGCAGCAGGTGGCTGACTCCGGCATTGAGATCCGCGCCGTTCTGACCAGTGAGACCATTTCCTCTCTGCAGAACCAGCTGAAAGTCACCAAGAGCCTGATGCTTGCCCTGTGGGCAGCCTGCATGGTGGTTGCGGTCATGTCTCTCTTCGGCCGCTTCTCCGCCCTTGCCAAGGAGCGCAGGAAGGAGATCGGTCTGCTGAGGGCTCTGGGTCTTAAGAAGCGGCAGGTCTTTGCGCTGGTAAGCGGAGAGTGCTGTCTGCTGGCCGCCATCGGCGGTGTGCTGGGCGCAGCGGCTGCCCTTTTGTCCATGAACGGTGTGATCTCCCTGCTGGAGGATGCATTCATGCTCTCCAGCTCAGTGTGGAATACTCAGCTTGCCCTGATCTGCGGAGTCAGCGGCGTAGTGCTTGCAGTGCTGCTGGGCTTCTTCTCTGCCCTTGTGCCCGCCGCGAGGAGCGCGGCTCTTGATCCTCAGGAAGCTATTACTCAGGGAGAGGTGTAATGATATGGAAATCTGCAGACTGGAAAATGTAAAAAAAGAATACCGCATGGGTGAGCTGGTGAGCCCCCTGAGGGACATCAACCTGACCGTAAACTCCGGCGACTTCATCGCCGTGGAAGGCCCCTCCGGCATCGGCAAGAGCACCCTTTTGTATGTCATGGGTACTCTGCTTAAAAACGACGAGGGCAGCATCATCATCGAAGGCACCGATGTCTCCACCCTCAGTGACGACGCCAAATCTGAGCTTCGCGCCGAGAAGATCGGCTTCATCTTCCAGGACAGCAATCTGGTGCAGGCCCTGACTCTCAAGGAGAATCTCGAGTTTGCCGCACAGCTGAACAAGGGCAGGGACAGCCGCGGCGTGGACGAGCTGCTGGAGCGCTTCGGCCTTGCCGACAGGGCAGACTTCCTGCCCCATCAGCTCTCCGGCGGTCAGCGCCGCAGAGCGGTTGCGGCAAGAAGCCTTATCCACAATCCCAGCCTCATTCTGGCAGACGAGCCCACCAACGACCTTGATGAGCACTGGTCCAGCGAGATCATCAAGATCTTCAAGGAAGAAGTCGCACGCGGCGCCGCCGTTGTGATGGTCACCCATAACCCTGTCCCCTCTCAGCAGGCAAACCGCCGCTGCAGACTGGAAAACGGAACTCTCACAGATATATAGGAGGAAAACATGAAGACTAAACTTTCCAAAATTCTCATCGGTATTCAGGCGCTGGCAGCACTGTGCCTTATTGGCGCGCTGAAGATTTGGGCACCTGTATGCACAAAGCTGCTGACGCTGGAGAGCGGCAGCCAGACCCACATGAAGTGTTACTATTCCTCTCAGGCCGCTCTGGTTGTGGCAGTTATCCTGTTGGTTGCGGCAGTTGCCGCATTCCTTTCCAAGGGCGACCACAAGAAGCTCCACCTTGTCAGCATCGCCGGCTCCGTATCCCTGTTTCTGATTTTCGGCTCCCTCATCGGCATCTGTGCAAATGCCGCCATGGCCTGCAACACCACCGCCCTTTGGGTGAAAATCCTTGCAGGCGTCATAATCGCCGCCTCCGCTGTTGATTTCCTCACCGGCGGAGACCAGATTCCTTCCTGATAACCGAAGAATCCCCACCCGAACGGGTGGGGATTGTTTTGCTTTTCAGCTTTCAAAGCCGACAAGGATTCCGTTTTCCTCGGCATAATATGTACAGAGGGCCCCATTGGGCACAACCTGTATATCAGCCTTGGGGTAGTTGCTTCTGATACTCTCAACAAGGCTCTGCACAGCGGCGATATTGTCGCTGTGGCTGATGCGGACCTTTCCGCCCTTATAGCCCATTTCGTCCATAGAGCTTATAAGCTGGGCAAGACCGCGTTTTTCGCCGCGGCATTTATGCAGCGGCTTCAGAACACCCTCGCAGGCCATGCCCACGATGCGGATGCCAAGGATGCCGATGGCCTTTGCCAAAGCGGGGTTCACTCTGCCGTTCTTTGCAAGATTGGAAACGGAACTGAGGCAGAAGATAAGATTGGTGTGGTTTCGGTTATAGTCATTGACCTGCCTGCAAACCTCGTCAAAATCATGCTCACCGGTGCTCAGCTCTGCGAACTTTTCCAGCGCCAGCACCATTTCTCCCCCGGTGGAGAGACTGTCCTGAATGTAGACCTGCTTGCCGGGATTTTCCTCCATGTACTGTTCCGCCGCAATTACAGCAGAATTATATGCGCCGGAGAGCCTGCTGGTGATGGTAACGCCGTAGACCTCATCGGCCCCGTCAAACATCTCTATCCACTCGCCCACGCCGGGGCAGGCGCTGCTGGTCTTGCCCTTGTGCTCCCTGAGAGCAGTCTGCATGGCAGTCAGGTCCAGAGTATCATCGTCCGCAAAATCCCTGTCGCCCACCAGGATCTTCATGGCGGCCCTGGAATAATCAGCGTTTTCTATTCTGTTCACATTGGCGGAGGAGTCCGCCACAAGCTTTATTCTCATAAGTATCTCCCATCTTTAAGCTTGCTACAGTATACCCGTTTTCACACTCCTTGTCAACGGTTTTTAAAAAACCGATGCTTGAGTTGACACAAAAACAGTTCGGGTATATAATACCCTTGTTATGAGAAATAATATTGACCGTGATCTCAGTGTCTGTCTGGATGAGTTTTCTCTCCCCAAATATGAGGAGATCCCCGATGTGGGGCTTTATCTGGAACAGACCGTAAAGTACATAAACTCTTACTTCAAGTCCTTTCCGGAAATGGAGCTGACCGGCTCAATGGTCAGCAACTATGTGAAGAAAGGGCTCATTTCCAATGCGGTAAAAAAGCAGTATTACAGAGAGCAGATAGCTCAGCTTATTTTCATAACCGTCGCAAAGCTGGCAGTTTCCATTGATGGTCTGGCCCTGATGCTCAGCGTGCAGAAGTCCACCTATGAAACCTCGGTGGCCTACGAGTATATGCGCCTTGAGCTTATAAATCTGCTGGAGTATGTCTTCGGCAGGAAGGAGATCCCGGACAAGGTGGGCGTTGAGAATACCGAGCAGAAGTACCTCCTGCGAACTACCGTAACCGCCGTTGCCCACAAAATGTTTCTGGATAAATACATGGCAGTCCTTCTGGAGGCCAGACAACAAGAGCCCTGATGCCTAACCTTGACATCGGTAGGCTCTTGTGTTATAAATATCAGGTAATTCAATAGTTGGAGAGTTACCGAAGTGGTCATAACGGGGCGGTCTTGAAAACCGTTAGGGCGC
>CAZYTE010000040.1:0-12206 GCA_964649425.1 uncultured Oscillospiraceae bacterium | reverse complement strand
TTGATTATACGCTTAGCCTCTTCCTCAGCGCTTAAAATCTCGCGTTCAGCGACCTTTTTGCGGTAGAGTATGCCAAGCAAAAAACAAATAACTGCAATGACAGCTATAATAGCAATCCATAAAATCGGCGGCATAGTAAGTAAACACACCTCCATTCTTTCAGAATTTTGCGGTGGGTTTAATTAGATACATGCTAAATTGTGATCTAAAAAGTAAGACAGGCCATAAAACGAACCCATCGGAATTGAAAAATAATATCTGAAGGAGCCTCCCCATGGCTCCCTAAAATACCATCCGACTTATTTTAGCTTGACTTGGGTGTTATGTCAAGTGAATTGCTTAAAATTCTTTAATTTTGCTGACTGCGATCTGCTAAGGAAGCAGGCACCTGAAAAGCACCTGTTTCCTATACTCCATGCTTTAAAACCAGCTTCCCGCCGCATATAACGGCAGTAATGCTGTCACCGCATTTTGCTCTGCCGTCCAGCAGCATTTCCGCGGCAGCGTCCTCAATGCTGTGCTGCACCGTGCGGCGCAGAGGTCTGGCGCCGTATTTTTCGTCCTGTACCTGTTCTGCAAGCCAGCCTACCGCCTCCTGCGGCACTGTAAGACTGATGCCCAATGTGCTGAACCGCTCCTTCAGTTCAGATAGAATGTTCTCCGTTATGCCTATCATATTCTCATGGCTCAGACGATGGAATATGATGGTTTCATCAATGCGGTTCAAAAACTCCGGCTTGAAGGTAGTGCGCAGCTGCTCGGTAACCTGCCGGCGCATTTGCTCCTCCCCCACAGCTCCACCGGTATCAAAGCCCAGAGGCTGCCGCTGATCCACTATGGCCTTGGCCCCCACATTGGAAGTCATGACGATTAGAGCGTTGCTGAAATCAACACGCCTGCCGGCGGAATCCGTCAACTGGCCGTCATCCATTATCTGCAGAAGTATGCCCCATACATCCTCATGGGCTTTTTCAATTTCATCAAACAGCACCACCGACCATGGCTTGCGCCGGACTTTTTCCGTCAGCTGGCCGCCATCTTCATAGCCCACATAGCCGGGAGGCGAGCCTATAAGTCTGCTGACGCTGTGCTTTTCCATATATTCGGACATATCCAGCCTTATCATAGCCTGCTCATCACCGTAAACGGTTTCTGCCAGAGCTCTGCACAGAGCGGTCTTACCCACGCCGGTAGGCCCCAGAAACAGGAAGCTGCCCACCGGGCGCTTTGCGGATTTCAGGCCCACACGGCTTCGCCGTATGGCCCTGGCCACCGCCGACACCGCCTCATCCTGCCCGATGATCCGCTGCTTCAACGCGCTTTCAAGCTCTCTGAGCCTTTCACTCTCGCTTTTATCCAGCCCGCTGACCGGTATGCCTGTCCATGTGGACACCACTTGGGACACAGTATCCACCGTGACCTTTTTCCCGCCGCCTATGCTGACGGCGGCTGCCGCCTCGTCAAGCAGATCTATGGCCTTGTCCGGCAGGAAGCGGTCATTTATATACCTGACTGACAGCTCATAGGCAGCCTCCACGGCTTCATCGCTTATTTTCACCTTGTGGTGCTTTTCCAGACCGGCCTTCAGGCTCTGCAGCATCTGCATACTGTGTTCCCTGTCCGGTTCGTTGATCTTAACCGGCTGAAATCTGCGCTCCAGGGCGGAATCCTTTTCGATATGACGGCGGTATTCCTCCTGAGTGGTGGCGCCCACTATCTGCACCTCGCCTCTGCCCAGCGCAGGCTTGAGTATATTGGCAGCATCAATGGCGCCCTCAGCGTTGCCGGCGCCGATAATGGTATGCAGCTCATCCACAAAGAGTATAACATCCCCTGCCCTTTTCACATCCCTCAAAACGGAGTTCACCCGTTCCTCAAAGTCTCCCCTGTATTTTGTGCCTGCCAGCATGGCAGGTATGTCCAGTGCCACCACCCGCTTGTTCTTTACACTGGCAGGGGCTCTGCCCTGGGCGATCCACAGGGCCAGTCCCTCCGCAATGGCGGTCTTGCCCACCCCCGGCTCCCCAACCAGCACGGGATTATTCTTGGTACGGCGGGAGAGTATCTGTATGCTGCGCATTATCTCCTCCTGCCGTCCCACCACAGGGTCGATGGCTCCCGCAGCGGCAAGATTTGTCAGGTCCCTGCTGTACTGGTCCAGTGTTTTGGTCTCAGCTCTGCGCAAGGGAGTGCGGATGGTTCCGGTCTGGGGTCTGCCGTTGGCAGAGGGGCTGCCAAAAAGAGCCGTCAGTTCAGTGTGGATTTCATCTATGTCCACCCCCAGACTCATCAGCAGCTTCACACCGCCGCATTCAGGCTGCCTGAGAATACCCGAAAGCAGATGCTCAGTGCCTATAAAGCTCTGGTGCGCATTCTTTGCTTCCATGGAAGAGTGCTCCACCGCAGCGCGGGCTCTCTCGCTCATGCCCTGCCGGACTTTTGTTGGGGCACCGCTGCCGTTGAGACGGCACAGGGCCTGAGTAAGAACGGCCTCATCCAGCCCGTGGTTTCGAAGTATCCTTGCCCCCATGCCCACATTTTCCGTCATTATCCCGAGCAGCAGATGCTCGGTGCCCACATAGCTATGCCCCAGATTCCCGGCGGCAAGCCCCGCCTTTTCTATGGCAAGCTCCGCTCTCTGGGTGAATTTTTCATTGCTCTTCATGCTGCAAACCCTCCAATCAAAGCAGCTTCATTATGCCTTATCAGCCCCGCCGAAGGGGGCGAAATATACCGCAGCCATGAAATTATCGCCAGAATCCGGGGGATTTATTTGACTTAGCAAAAATTCCAATTGATTTTTATGAAGAATGTGATACAATAGTCTCGGTTATGGCCGAAAGGCTAAATATACATACGGAGGTTACATCATGGCATACGTTATTACTGATTCCTGCCTGTCCTGTGGCTCCTGCGCTGCTCAGTGCCCCGCAGATGCTATCAGCATGGGTGACGCTCACTACCAGATCGATCCCAGCGTTTGCATGAGCTGCGGTTCCTGCGCTGCTCAGTGCCCTGCAGATGCTATCATCTCTGAGTAATTTGAGTTAAATAAAAACAGGGGGCGTGTATTTCGCCCCCTGTTTTTATTATGGTGACACTTTATGGATTTTATTGAACTTTGGACCGGCGGCCCCCGTTTTGCACAGGCTGAGCATTTCAAACTGGGAACCGATTGTATCGTCCTTTCAGATTTTGTAAATACTAGTGGTGCGAAAAAAGGCATAGACCTGGGCTGCGCTTCGGGCGCCATTGCCATGTTCCTTCTTCTCAAAAGCCCCAGGCTCCACATGACCGGTCTTGAGCTCCAGAGCGCGGCGGTGGAAATTGCTGAGGAAAATATGCGTCTCAACGGCTTTGAGGACAGAAGCTCCATGATCTGCGGAGACATCCGCTGCCACAGGGAGCTTTTTCAGGGCGGCAGCTTTGATATCGTTGTCTCAAATCCTCCCTACTTCCCTTTGGGCAGCGGCACTCTGTCTCCGGACAGCGCCAGAGCTGCCGCCCGGGGTGAGACCGACTGTTCTCTTGAAGACCTGTGCAGAGCCGCAAAGTACCTGTGCCGCTGGGGAGGTACATTTACCATCGTTCATAAGCCGGAGCGTTTGAGCGAAGCTTTGTGCACCATGAGTGCCTTTGGTTTTGAGCCCAAGCGGCTGCGCCTTGTGTGCCACACTGTCGCCTCTGCCCCCGGGCTTGTGCTCATAGAGGCAAAGCGCGGCGGAAAACCGGGGCTTAAAATCGAGCCCAACCTTATCCTCCGCCTTGACAACGGCGAAGAGACCGAGGATGCCAAGAGAATCTACCACCGCCCATAGGTATTATAAAAACGAAGAAACCCGGACGGCCACTCACCTACACCGTCCGGGTTTCTTCAAGAGAACTTATTGATTTTTGATGCTGTTTATGCAATCAGCACAGACATTTCTGCCCTTGACGCTGACAACACCCCTTACACTGCCGCAGAATACGCACTCATCATGGTGCTTGCGGACAACAATGGAATTGTCCTGAATGAAAATCTCCAGCGCATCCTTTTCTGAAATATTCAGCAGCCTGCGCATCTCAACGGGCAGAACTATGCGCCCTAACTCATCCACTTTGCGAACAATTCCGGAAGCCTTCAATTTACACATCTCCTCAGCGCTATAATACAGGAGTTTTCTACATTATACCACAAAAATTATCGGGGTCAATAATAAAAAATCATTATTTAATCCGGCAAATCACTTGTTTTTAAACCGCAGAAAATTGAGGAAAGCCATGAAAGCATCTGTCTTAAATCCCGGCAGCAAAAGCCTGCTTCCCGAGCTGCCGGCAGTTATATTCGGCAGCATGGCTGTTGCCGCAGGCCTTGTGATGTTCACCATTCCCAATAACATTGCTCCCGGCGGTGTCTCCGGTCTGGCCACTGCCCTTGCCCATGTGAGCCCCATATCGGTCAGCCTCTGGTCGCTGCTTATGAATGTGCCTTTGCTTATTCTGGCACTTTGGAGGCTGGGCAAGCTCCAGCTGATAATGACCTGTACAGCAACGGTCATGCTGTCGGTTTTCATTGAGTTGTTTGCTTTTTTGCCCGTCTATAAAGAAAGCTGTTTTATCGCGGCCCTATATGGCGGCGCTTTGATGGGTTTGGGGCTTGGCGTTTTGTTCCGCCGGGGTCTCAGCACCGGAGGCACAGATCTTTTGGCCCTGCTGGCAAAGGAGCTGCTGCCCGGCATTGCGCTGGGCACTCTGGTTCTTTATATCGACGCTGCCGTGCTGCTGTTTGCGCTGATCATTTTCAAAGATCCCACTGCGGCGATTTACTCTCTGCTCACCATTTATGTGATGGCAAGGTTTATCGATCGGCTGCTCAAGGCAAAAAACCAAGGTGTGCAATAGCACACCTTGGTTTTTTATGCCAGATTTATACGCTTTTTGAGGCAATGGGTGGTGATGAAATACAAGGGTATAGTCTCCACCACCGAAAGCAGCAGCCCTTGCAGAATAAGCATATTCAGGCTGTATGCAAAATTCCGGTAGTTGAGCATGATGCCGGTACTGAAATTCTCCCCCATAAACAGGGCAAGAACCGTTTCAAACAGACTCCAGACAATGCTGATAGCCACAAATGCCAGCACGGAATACAAAAGCTTTCTGTCTGAAAAGCTGTGGCCGATAGCCATGGCGGCGTAGAAATTCAGGCAGGTATTCAGAACACCCACCACCGTGACCAAAACCACTTCCAGAACAAACACAGTCAGGCTCAGGCCGTTGTAGCCGCTGTACTCAAAAAACCGAGTGAACAGCTCCTTTGCTGAGGGCATCTCCGCGATGATACCGGCAATGTCACTGCCGCTGATGATAAGAGCCAGAAGGCACATCAGAATGCAAATCAAAACCGCAGTGGCAAGAAACCAGATGCCGGACACGATGAGCTTTGCCCACACATGGCTGTGCACATCCACAGGCAGGGTCAGCATCAGATATCCCTCGTCACCCAGAAGATTCTTATAAAATCTGCTGATCATTATTACAAAAGCCACAACAACAGTGGCGACCATAACGATGAAAAAGGCCGCAAACAGCAGGATCAGCACGACCTCAACAAACTCGGGCATATCCGTCTGCCCAAATTCCAGCTGCCGCATGGAAAAACCTGCAATAACAGACATTACCGACAGCACCGCGAAAAGGGGCAGCATGGTGCGGCCGGTGGCCCGAAATTCATGCTTTATAAGCTTGCCTAACATCTGAACACCTCCCTGAAGTAAGCATCCACGCTCATACCGTGGTTCTCTCTGATCTCATCCACTGAGGATTGGAGCACAATGTGACCCTCCTTGATGAAGATCACATCGTCCAGCACCTGTTCCACATCGGCAATGAGGTGGGTGGAGATGATTACAGAGGCGTCGGGGTTATAGTTTCTGATAATGGTATCGAGAATATAATCTCTGGTGGCGGGGTCCACACCGCCGATGGGCTCATCCAGCAGGTAGAGCCTTGCCTTGCGGCTCATGACCATGATGAGCTGCACCTTTTCAATAGTGCCCTTGGACATCTGCTTGATTCTCAGCTTTTTGTCTATACCCAGTCGCTCCAACATTTCCTCTGCTCTGTCTCTCTGGAAATCCGCATAGAAATCAGAGAAAAAGTCCATAAGCTGCTGAACATTCATCCATGGCGCAAGGCAGGACTTGTCGGACAGGTAGGACACCGCCGCCTTGCTCTCCACTCCCGGCTTTTCTCCGTTTATGAGCACCGCGCCGGATGTGGGGCTCAAAAGACCGTTGACAAGCTTTATGAGCGTTGTTTTCCCGCTTCCGTTTGGGCCAAGCAGACCGGTGACTCTGCCGGGCTCTATGGAGAAGCTTACATTCTCAAGGGCAGGCTTTTTGCCATAGCTCTTGCAGAGATTTTCACACTTAAGAATTGCCATCTATGTTTTCCTCCTTCAGGCTTTCAGAGAGAATGGTGAGCATTTCTTCAGTCTCAAAGCCAATATTTTTCATGGACTGAACAAAAGCGTCCACATGGTTCTTTGCCAGAGCCTTTTTGGCAGCAGCAATAACACAGCTGTCCTCAGTTACAAATCTTCCGGCTGTGCGCTGTGAATACACCAGCTCCTGCCGCTCCAGCTCCTGCAGGGCCCGCTGCATAGTATTGGGGTTCACCCCCGCCTCCATGGACATATCTCTGACGGACTGCAGTCTTTCCCCCGGCGCAAATTCTCCGGAGACTATGCCCAGCTTTATCTGCTCCACCAGCTGGGAATATATGGGGATGTCATTTCTGAATTTCCAGTTCATTCAGCACCTCCTGCGTGTTATTGTATTAAGTGATTAATACAATAACACATCATTCCTCATATGTCAACAAAAAAATTCCGCCATCCTCCGATGGCGGAATTTTGAGCTATTGATTTGTGATTACATTTTTTCGGGTGCGCTGACACCAATAATGCCAAGCGATACGGCAATTACACGGCGGACACAGTCTGCCAGCAGAAGTCTTGCCTCCAGAACACCGGGCTCCGCATCCTTGATGCGGCAGACAGTGTAGAACTTGTGGAAGCGGGCTGCAAGCTCGGTAACATACTTGTTGATGCGGCTGGGGTCATAATCACGGGCAGCCAGCCTGATCTCCTCAGGGAGTGCGGCAAGCTGCTTGATAAGCTCCAGCTCAGCGTCAACAGTAAGGAGGCTTGCGTCCACATCTGCAAGGTTGGGTACTGCGTGACCCTCTGCTGCCAGAGCTGCCAGCATGGTGCAGATTCGGGCATGAGCATACTGGACATAGTAGACAGGGTTCTCGCTGTCCTGACGGACTGCCAGCTCCAGGTCAAACTCAACAGGAGACTCGGGGCGGGAATTGAAGAAATAGCGGGCGGCATCCACAGGGATCTCGTCCAGCAGGTCAGTCAGAGAGATGGCCTTGCCGGTGCGCTTGGACATACGGACAAGCTCACCGTTGCGGGTCAGCTTGACAAGCTGCATGAGAACGATATCCAGCCTGTTCTCACCGTCAAGACCCAGCGCGTCCATTGCGCCCTTCAGTCTTGCCACATGGCCGTGGTGATCGGCGCCCCAGACATTGATGACCTTGTCAAAGCCGCGCTGTGCAAACTTGTTGCGGTGGTATGCAATGTCGGCGGCAAAATAGGTGTAGAAGCCGTTGGCACGGCGCAGAACATCATCCTTCAGCTCCAGCTTGTCGATGTCCTCCTGCTTCTTGCCGGCCTTCAGCATATTCTCAGTAAGGATTTTGGAGGTGTTGAGCCAGAGGGCGCCGTCCTTTTCGTAGGTATAGCCCATCCTGCCCAGCTCCTCTACGGAGTCTGCCACATAGCCGGTGCTGTGCAGCTCAGACTCAAAGAACCACCGGTCATACTCGATGCCGTAGCGGCGCAGGTCAGACTGCATCTTGGGGATGTTTCTCTCAAGGCCGAAGTGAGCCATTGCGGCGTGGCGCTCCTCAACATCCTTGTTCATGTATTCCTCGCCGTACACCTCGTGGAAGCGCTTTGCAAGCTCCTTGATGTCATCGCCGTGGTAACCGTCCTCCGGGAACTCAACAGCATCCTCACCCAGAACGATCTGGCGGTATCTGGCGTCGATAGAGGTGGCGAACTTCTCGATCTGGTTGCCGGCATCGTTCACATAGAACTCGCGGCTCACATCATAGCCCGCTCTGTCCAGAACGCTGGCCAGTGCGTCGCCCAGAACACCGCCGCGGGCATTGCCCATGTGCATGGGGCCGGTGGGATTCGCGGAGACAAACTCAACCATCAGCTTCTTGCCCTGACCTACGTTAACTCTGCCGTAGTCAGCGCCCTCTTCACAGACATCCTTCAGAACGTCAGCATACCAGCTCTGGGCCAGGCGGAAGTTGATGAAGCCGGGGCCCGCAACCTCAATGGAGGAGAACCAGCTGCCCTCAAGCTCAGCGTTCTCCGCCAGAGCCTCGGCGATCTTACGGGGAGCCATGCGCATGGCCTTGGCGCCGGTCATGGCGTGGTTTGCGGCATAGTCGCCGTTGGCGGTGTCCTTGGGGATCTCAACAGAACCGTTGAGCTCAGCGCCCTCGGGCAGCTGACCCTTTTCCACAGCCTTTTTGCAGGCTGCTGCCAGAATTTCGTTTATTCTCTCTTTTGCGTCATTGATAAGATTTGCCATACTACATTACTCCCATTTCTCTTACTGTTACATGAAAACGATTGTGGGTCACCATGGAGCTGTTCATATCCACCAGATAGTCGATAAACAGCTCGCCGCCGTCTTCATCCATGTTGTGCCTTATTCTCCGTGTGTCTATGCCCATGGCGGCGGAGCCGTAGGGCGTTTCATATATAAAGGAATTCTTTTCTCCCTCTTTGAAAACCATCTGACTGGTTACGCTGCCGTCTCTGTCAACGGTCACTCCGTCCGGAGCGATACAGATGCTGGTTCTGGTGCCCTCCATGCCGGTGACCTGAGTTTCGTAGTAGCTCAGGCAGCCTGTGTTGTTTTCAAAGAGGTAGAAGCCATCGGTGGTAAACTCCATGGTCTCCTCGTCCCCGGGGCCGTAAATATAGGTAGTATCGATCGTGATCACAACGCTTTTTGCCATTTGCTACACCTCCATCACAGGCAGCCGCTCTGCCTGCACATTTTCTTTCTGCCCAAGGAATATGGGGGCAGTGCGATTAAATTCCAAAGCATCTCCGCTGGTCAGGCAGCTCAAAGTTCCGCCCTGGCCGCAAAGGCTGTTTTCAACTATATGATCTCTCATTTGCCGGGCCGCGCACTGTGATGCGCTGACAAGCTCCACAGCGCCCAGATAATTGCCTATGGCCTCAGATATGAGCCCAAAATGGGTGCAGCCCAGCAGCAGCGCCCGGGGCTTTTTCTCCTTTAAGGGGCCTAAGCTCCTTTCCACCGACTCAATAACCATGGGGTCCGTTGGCAGATAGCGGCCGCCCTCTATAAGGGGCACAAATTCCGGACAGGGCAGGGCGATGATCTCCCTTTTCGGGCAAAGCTTTTCAAGCTGGCGCTGAAAGGCTCCGCTTCTGATGCTGGCCTCGGTTGCAATGACAGCAAGGGGCCCTTCACCCTCAAGCTCGCTCATAGCCTTTACGCCGGCCTTCAAAACGCCGATGGCCTTTATGGGAAAACTCTCCAGAACATCTGCTGCGTTGCTGGAAACCGTGCCGCAGGCAGCGAGAATGGCCTTAACATCTCTTTTCAGAAGCAGCTCCAGATCCTGCTTTGCCATAAGCTGCAGCTGATCAACCGAGCGGGGGCCGTAGGGGGCGCGGGCACTGTCGCCAAAGTATATTATATTTTCATCAGGCAGCAGCTCTCTGAGCGCTTTCACAGCGGTGAGACCGCCATAGCCCGAGTCAAAAACTCCGATAGCTCTGTTGTCCATCAGTTCCTCCTGTTGACACTATACCAACATCATAATATAACGCAAAAAGTTTACATTTACAAGCATAATTTGTTGGCTTTAAACAGTGGAATTTGAGCTTGTGCTCTGCTATAATGGTCTAAAGTACTTTTACCCCGAAAGCCAAGGAGGCGATACTGTGAATATAGAGCTGACCGAAAAAGAGTTCAGGCGGCTTTTGGATATGGTTTATATAGGCAACTGGATACTCAACTCCACCCGCGGGGATGACCGCTTTGAGGACTATGACCTGCTGCAGGAAAAGCTTTTCGCCCTCTGCCCCTCGGCCGGTATGCGCTCTCTGGTGCAGAGCTGGCGGGGCCACATTTTCCCATCCAGAGCCTATGAGGACGGCGGTATTCACGAGGCCATAGCCGATTACGAAGACGCCGTGTTTTTCAACATTCTGGCCGAAGAGCTGGCAAGGCGCGATCTTGGTCTGGAGTCCACCGACCCGGAGGATTTTTCCGAGCTTAAAAGCAGAATGGAAGAATACATGGCCGAGTTTGAGAGAAACGGCCTGAATACTATCGACATCGACCTTTAATATGAACAACGAACTGACAAAAATTGACCTGAAAAAGATGTGGGAGGAGCTGGACTACCGCCAAAACCAGCTGATGCCCGAGCAGCTGGAGGAAGTCAAGCGCTGCAGAGCCTTTGGCGACCTGAGCGAGAACTTCGAATACAAGGCTGCAAAGCAGGCTCTCAACCGCAACAAGGGCCGCATACGCTATCTGGACAAAATGATAAAAACCGCGAAAGTTATCGACGACAGCTCCGCTGAGGACGAAGTTGGCCTTTTCGACAAAGTGGAGATCTATATGCCGGAGGATGACGAGTGTGAGACCATTCAGGTGGTCACCACGGTGCGCTGTGACCCAAGAAAGGGTCTTATCAGCAAGGAATCCCCCTTCGGCAAACAGATCCTGGGCAAAAAGGTGGGCGACAGCTTCGTGGTTGAGGTAAACGAAAAATACAGCTACACCGCCATTATCCGCTCCATCACCAAAACCAGGGACGATGGTTCTGCCCCTCTTTTACAGTATTGATTTGACATCAAATACTATTTCTGATAAATTTATAAAAAAACACACAGGAGGCTCATTATGTACAGCAAGAAACAACTGATCATATTCTTCGGCGGTCCTATTGTTGCCATTTTACTTTATGTGCTGATCGGCCGTCTGGGCTAATATAGAACGAAATCACTCCCCACTTTGGTGGGGAGTGATTTTTTTACTTTACATTTTTCATGGTCAGGGAAATGCGGTGCTTCTTTTCGTCCACTTCGAGAACGGAGACTTTCACAATATCACCAACCGCCAGCACTTCACTGGGGTGTTTGATGAACTTGTCGCTTATCTGGGAGATGTGCACCAGACCGTCCTGATGGACACCGATGTCCACAAATACACCAAAGTCAATGACATTTCTGACTGTACCGGTCAGCACCATGCCGGGCTTTAAATCCTTGATTTCAAGAACGTCCTGACGCAGCAGCACGGGAGGCAGCTCATCTCTGGGATCGCGGCCGGGCTTCAAAAGCTCGTCCACAATGTCCATCAGAGTGGGCACACCCACACCGCAGAGCTCAGCAGCCTTCTCTGCGCCAAAGCTCTGAACCTTGGTCTTTATCTCCTTGAGATTGCCGGCGGCCACATCCTTCATGCTGTAATTGCACAGTTCCAGAAGCTTCTCAGCGGCCTCGTAGCTCTCGGGGTGTACGGCGGTGTTGTCCAAAACCTGCCTGCTCTCAGGCACGCGCAAAAAGCCTGCGCACTGCTGGAAAGCCTTGGGGCCAAGCTTGGGTACCTTATTTATCTGCTTGCGGCTGGTGAAAGCGCCGTTCTCCTCGCGGTAAGCGACAATGTTCCTGGCCGTGGTCTTGGTAAGACCGGAGACACGCTGCAAAAGGGCGGGAGAAGCGGTGTTTATATCCACGCCCACGGCATTTACACAGTCCTCTACAACGCCATTGAGGGTCTCCTCCAGCTTGGCCTGAGGCATATCGTGCTGATACTGTCCCACGCCGATGGCCATGGGGTCAATTTTGACCAGCTCTGCCAGAGGATCCTGCAGTCTGCGGGCGATGGAAACAGCGGAGCGCAGATTAACATCAAAGTCGGGGAACTCCTCGGCTGCCAGTTTGGAGGCAGAGTAGACGGACGCGCCGGCCTCATTGACAATAGCGTAGGCCTGTCCGCCCTGCAGCTCGCGGAGCATTTCAACGGCCATCTGCTCGGTCTCACGGGAGGCGGTGCCGTTGCCGATGGCGATATGCTCAACAG
>CAZYTE010000039.1:0-12251 GCA_964649425.1 uncultured Oscillospiraceae bacterium | reverse complement strand
GGCGGCGGCATGAGCTTCGGCACTGACCCCAAGATGGCAGGCGAAGTCACCAAGGCTGTTAAAGCAGTCTCCACCAAGCCAGTAATTATGAAGCTGAGCCCCAATGTGACCGATATCGTATCCATCGCAAAGGCCTGCGAGGATAACGGAGCCGACGGCATCAGCCTTATCAACACCATGCAGGGTATGCGCATTGACCTCAATACCCGCAAGCCCGTCATTGCCAATGTGATGGGCGGCTTTTCCGGCCCAGCCATTTTCCCGGTGGCGCTGAGAATGGTCTATCAGGTGTCCAATGCCGTTAAAATCCCCGTTGTGGGCATGGGCGGCGTAAGTAAAGCTGAGGATGTGCTGGAGATGATGATGGCAGGAGCCAGCGCTGTTGAGGTGGGCGCTGCCAACCTGGTAAATCCTTTTGCCTGCCGTGATATAATCGAAAAACTGCCTGAAACTATGGCTAAATATAATATTAACTCTTTAAAGGAGCTGAAGAAAAATGGGTAAGGATGTAATCATCGCCTGCGACTTTGCCTGCGCAGAGCAGACCTTCGCATTTCTGGATAAGTTCACCGATGTGAAGCCCTTTGTGAAGATCGGTATGGAGCTTTACTATGCCGAAGGCCCCGCGATCGTCAAGGCAATTAAGGAGCGCGGCCACAAGATATTCCTGGATCTGAAACTGCACGATATTCCCAATACCGTTAAAAAGGCCATGTCCGTTCTTTCGGGTCTCGATGTGGACATGACCAATCTCCACGCCGCCGGTACCTCCAACATGATGAAGGCCGCCCTTGAGGGACTGACCCGTCCTGACGGCAGCCGCCCCATGCTTATAGCCGTCACTCAGCTCACCTCCACCGACGAGGAGACCATGAGGAAGGATTTGCTCATAGACCGCTCCCTGGACGAGGTGGTTCTCAGCTACGCCAAGACCGCTCAGGAATCCGGTCTTGACGGCGTTGTTTGCTCCCCTCTGGAGTCCGGCAAGGTCCATGAGCACTGCGGCAAGAACTTCGTCACCGTTACCCCCGGCGTACGCTTTGCCGATGGTGAGGTAGGCGACCAGAAGCGGGTAACTACCCCTGCAAAGGCAAAGGAGCTTGGCTCAGACTACATTGTAGTTGGCAGACCCATCACCGCAGCAGAAGATCCCGTAGCAGCATACAAAAGATGTGTAGAGGAGTTTGTAGGATAATGGAAAAGAGAATTGCAAAGGATTTGCTCTCCATCAGAGCAGTATTTTTCAGACCCGATGAGCCTTTCACCTGGGCCAGCGGCATCAAGAGCCCTGTTTACACCGATAACCGCCTCACCCTCACTGCCCCCCAGGTTCGTACCCATGTTGAGGAGGGGCTGGCAGAGCTGGTGAAGACTCACTACCCTGAGGCTGAGGTTTTGATGGGCACCTCCACTGCAGGCATTGCCCACGCCGCCATTGTGGGCCACATTCTGGGTATGCCCATGGGCTATGTGCGCTCCGGCGCCAAGGATCACGGCCGCCAGAACCAGATCGAGGGCAAGCTGGAAAAGGGCCAGAAAGTAGTAGTCGTTGAGGACCTTATCTCCACCGGCGGCAGCTGCATTGAGGTGGTCAATGTTCTCCGTGAGGCAGGCGCAGAGGTTCTGGGTATCGTCAGCATCTTCACCTACGGCATGAAGAAGGGTCTTGAGCGTCTGGCAGCAGCAGATGTGAAGAATGTCTCCTTAACCAACTTCGATGCCGTTGCCGAGACTGCCGCCGAGGAGGGCTATATCAAGCCTGAGGATGTTCAGCGCCTTATCGCTTTCAGAAACAATCCTTCCGACGAGAGCTGGATCGGCAAGTAATTTGGAGGCGGTAATATGAGAAACTTAATCAGTATTCTTGACTTCTCCACAGATGAGCTCTATGGGCTTATGGATACCGCCAATGATATAATTGCAAACCCCGGCAAATACTCTGAAAAGTGCCGCGGCAAGAAGCTGGCCGTTGCTTTCTATGAGCCCTCCACCCGTACCCGCCTCAGCTTTGAGGCTGCAATGTACGAGCTGGGCGGCAATGTTCTGGGCTTTTCCGATGCGGGCAGCAGCTCTGCCGCCAAGGGCGAGAGCGTAGCCGACACCGCCAAGATGCTCTCTTGCTATGCCGACATTATCGCCATGCGCCACCCCAAGGAGGGCGCGCCCTATGTTGCCTCCAAGGCGGCTTCCGTTCCCGTCATCAACGCAGGTGACGGCGGCCATCTCCACCCCACCCAGACTCTGGCTGACCTTTTGACCATATACCGCGAAAAGGGCAGACTGGACAATCTGACCGTTGGCTTCTGCGGTGATTTGAAGTACGGCAGAACTGTTCACTCCCTTATCGAGGCTTTGAGCCGCTACACCGGCATCAAAATGGTGCTCATCTCCCCTGAAGAGCTGAGAGTGCCCAGCTATGTGCGCCGCGAGGTTCTGGAGCCCCACGGCATCGACTATGCGGAGGTCCAGAGCCTTGAAGAAGCCATGCCTGAGCTGGACGTTTTATACATGACCCGCATCCAGCAGGAGCGCTTCCCCAGTGTTGAGGAGTATCTTAGATTAAAGGGCAGCTATGTGCTCAACCCTGAGAAGATGGAAAAGGCAAAGAGCGATATGATCGTTCTCCACCCCCTGCCCAGGGTGGACGAGATCTCCGTCAAGGTGGACGATGACCCCAGAGCCGCATACTTCCGCCAGGCGCTCAACGGCAAGTACATGCGCATGGCTCTCATTCTCAAGCTCCTTTCCGAGACTGCTGTGCCCTGCAAGGAGGAGTATGCAGAGCTTGTCTATGACACTCTCAAATGCCCCAACCCCAAGTGCATCTGCCAGACCGAGCAGGAGCTGCCCCATGTATTTAAGGTGGTAAACCCCGAGTTTGGCATCTGCCGCTGCCTCTACTGTGAGACCAAGGAGCACCTGAACAGGTAAAAAGACAGATTCCCTGAACCTCGGTTCAGGGAATTTTTTGTTGCAATATTGCCGGCAGATGAGTATCATATATGAAGTGATTGCTTAGCAGGAGGGTGAAAATGGCAATTATCGTTTATGTTTTGCTGCTTGCTTTGGCGGCTGTTCTGGCGGTAATACTGTGCAGAACTCTGGCCTTTAAGCCTAAGGCTCAGGCGGAGCCGCCGGCATTGGAGGCGGATTTTGATAAAAATGCGGCAGAGAATGCTCTGGCAGAGCTGGTAAAGTGCCGCACCATTTCCTATTATGATAAAAGCCTTGAGGACGAGGCAGAGTTTGAAAAACTCATGGCTTTACTGCCGAAGCTTTATCCCAATGTATGGGAAAGCTGTCCGCTTATGAAGCTGCCCGACAGGGCTTTGTTGTTTCGCTGGAAGGGAAAAACAGGTGGTGAACCCGCGGTTTTAATGGCCCATTACGATGTGGTGCCTGTAAATGAGGAGAATTGGGATAAGCCTCCCTTTGAAGCAATTGTTGAAGACGGCGTCATGTGGGGAAGAGGCACTCTCGATACCAAGGTCACCTTCAACGGTATTCTTTCCGCTGCCGATGCTCTTATCAAACAGGGCTTCACCCCGGAAAATGATGTGTATTTTGCTTTCTCCGGCGGCGAAGAGGTCAACGGCAACGGCGCCGTTAATATCGTCAGCTACTTCAAGGAACAGGGAATCGAGCCTGCCTTTGTGCTGGATGAAGGCGGCGCTGTGGTTGAAAACGTATTCCCCGGTGTCAAGGGCAGCTGCGCCATGGTTGGCATAGCTGAAAAAGGCATGATGAACCTGGAGTTTTCCATTGCATCCAATGGCGGTCACGCTTCTGCACCTGCACCCCACACCCCGGTTGGCAGACTTGCCATGGCTTGTACGAAACTGGAGGCAAAGCCTTTCAAAGCTCAGCTTACTAAGCCTGTGCTCGAAATGTTTGATACTCTGGGCAGACATTCAAGCTTCCTCTACCGAATGATTTTTGCAAACCTCTGGTGTTTTAAGGGTGTGCTGGATATTATCTGCAAAAAGAGCGGCGGCGAGCTCAATGCCCTTGTGCGCACTACAGTTGCCTTCACCCAGATGCAGGGCAGCTCCGCTCCAAATGTTATCCCGCCCAAGGCTTCCATGCTTGCCAACCTGCGTCTGAATCCGGAGGATACCATTGATTCCGCCCTCAAGTACATAAAGTCCGTCATCCGTGACGATGACATCAAGCTCACCGTCACCTCCGGCATGAACCCCAGCCCCCTGTCCGGAACCGATTGCGCCGGTTGGCAGAAAATCACAAACGCGATCCTTGGCACATGGGAGGGAACCCTTGTCTCTCCCTACCTGATGGTCCAGTGCTCAGACAGCCGCCATTACGGCACTTTGTCCGACAAGGTCTACCGCTTCTCTGCCATGGATCTGACAAAAGAAGAACGCGGCATGATCCACGGCAACAATGAGCGCATCCGTATTGAGCTTATTCATCGCTCGGTTGCATTCTTTATGAGAGTTATGAGGCAGTGCTGATGAAAGAGAAAAAAGTAATCTACAGTGAGTTAGCTTATATTTTTGCACTGAGCTTTATTGCATTGTCCGTTGCCATGGCGGCTGCTGCGGACTTCGGTGTTTCCATGATAGCGGCGCCCACATATATTCTCAGTCTCAGGTTTCCGTTTCTGAGCTTTGGACAGTGGGAATATGTGGTGCAGGGCCTGCTGTTTATCCTGATGTGCTTTATGCTCAGATCTTTCAATCCCATCCACCTGGTCAGCTTCATCAGCGGCTTGGTTTATGGCAGCCTGCTTGATATGTGGCGCGGTGTTATCCCACTTTTAAACCCTGCGGTAACTGCTCCGGGAGCCATGGATATGTGGCTGAGAATTGCGCTTTTTGCCGTTGGCGAGCTTATCTGCGGTATCGGCGTGGCCCTGTGCTTTAAAACCTATATCTGCCCGCAGGTGTATGACTTCTTTGTGAAGGCCGTTGCTGAAAAGCGGGGCTATAACAGAACAAAGCTGAAAAGGATCTTTGATGCCAGCTTCCTTGCTGTGGCGGTGCTTTTAAGTCTGCTGCTGTTCAGAGGCTTTGAGGGCATGGGAGTGGGTACCATTATTCTCACCCTTGTCAACGGCCCGGTGATAGGCTTTTTTGACAAATGGCTTGACAGACACTTTGAGTTCCGACCCGCTTTCAAAAGCCTTTCCGGACATTTTAAATAAAAAATACGGGCGGCCCCATTGGCCGCTCGTACGATTTCCCTGTAGGGGCGAGCATTGCTCGCCCGCTTTTTTTATATTTTTACGGTAAAACAGATGGTATTCCCATCCTCGTAATGTGCGTTTATGGTACCACCGTGGCCCTGAACTATGGCCTGCGCTGCCGACAGACCGATCCCGTATCCGCCTTTCTGGTTGCGGCTGTCGTCCGCCCGATAGAAGCGGTCGAACATATACTCCGTGGGGATGTCAGTGGTGCTTACGGAGTTTCTGATTTCCAGCACGGCCTTATCACAAGCGCTCAGTTTAAGGCTTATTGCGCTGTCATCCGGAGAATACTTTACTGCATTATCCAGCATTATGGATAAAAGCTGGGTCAGCTGCTCCTTGCTGCCAACAACAAGCGGCTTGTCCTCAATTTTCAAGTCAATGCTCAGATGCTTAAGCTCCGCATTTTCTTTGAACATGGCGGCAGTTTCGCTGACAAGTACCGAAAAATCAATGCTTTCCAGATCGCCCAGCAGCTTGTGTTCATCAGCTTTGGCAAGAGTCAGCAGGTTTTTGGTCAGGCCGCTGAGCCGGGCGACCTGATTGCGGATGTTCCGGCTGTACTTGGTTTCACCGGTGTGAAGCTCCATGGCCTCGGTGTTTGCAAGGATGATGGCCAAGGGAGTTTTAAGTTCATGTCCGGCATCAGTCACGAAGCGTTTTTGTTTTTCAATGTTTTCCGCAATGGGCAGGATTGCCCTTTTGCTAAGCAAAACAACAAGCAGCAGCATCAGCAGCCAGCACAGCAATCCTGCAAATAGGGACACCAGTGCCGTTCTTAAAACTGAGCTGCGCTGGCTGCCGGTGTCAAGGAATGTGGCTGTGTATCCCTGATCCGGGGTTTTTATAACTTTGTACTTGAAGCCTTCAAGAGAGCCTTCACTGCCATCTGCGATGGAAATGGATGCCGCCATTTCAATGGCATCAGCTTGACTCACGGAAGCGATGTGGCTTACATTTGCTTTTTGCGGCTCAGCCTTCGCATTGAAGCTGACAGAGAAATACACCGCGCCCATTTTGGAATCCTCTGTGGGGGAGTAGTCGAACACCCTGTCAAAGCCGCCGGGATGGATGGCCATGTGGGGGACAGGCTCAGGCTCGGGTTCACTGATGGCATTGAGCAGCATATCAGATTGCCGGGACATCATTATGGCATTTGCCCCGTTTAGTCCGGCCAGCAGCAAAAACAGCAAGAGGCTGATGGCGGTCATTGCGGTTACAATAAAGCGTTTTTGCAGCTTATTGATCATTTCCGGCCTCCAGCGTGTAGCCAATATTACGCTTTGCCTTTATTTCCACAGATGTGCCCAACTGAGCAAGCTTCTTTCTCAGGTAGGAGATGTATACCCAGACAATGCCGATTTCAGCGTCGGTATCATAGCCCCATACTCTGACAAGCAGATCCTCAGTGGAAAGATAAATGCCCCGGTTCAGCATCAGCAGCTCCATGAGCTTATATTCAAGTCTGGGCAGCACAAAGGATTTCTCCCCACAGCCCAGCTCAAAGTTCTGCATTTTGAGCCAGAGGTCATCACAGCGGAGAATATCCGGAGTAAACTCCTCTCTGCGGCGCAGCATCGCCCGCACTCTTGCCAACAGCTCCGCCATGGCAAAGGGCTTTGGCAGGTAGTCATCAGCTCCCATGTCAAGGCCTTCCACCTTATCTTCCAGCTCACCCTTCGCGGTCAGCAGCATAACAGGTGTTTTACAGCCATTGTCCCGCAGTTTCTTGAGAACCTGCAGTCCGTCAAGCTCCGGCATCATGATATCCATGATAATGCCGTCATAGTGCTCGGCAAGGGCATATTCCAAAGCGTCGGCGCCGTTATAGACACAGTCCACTGTATAGTTGTGGAAGTTGAGAATATCAGCGACGGCTTCCGACATTTCCAGTTCATCTTCTGCATATAAAAGTTTCATAAACATCACCATTTTTATTATAACATTGGGCAGCTTAAAATAGAATTAGAAATAATGAATTTAATAATATCACAGCCGGCTCAAAAAGCTGTTAAAAACATAATAACATTAAAAAAAGCTTGTTCTTATCGGATTGAGAATAATACACATATATGTGTGCACAGAGCAATAAAAAATATTTAATTTTTTGTGTATTTCATATATTGCAAATCATATGGACAGATGTTAAAATGTGAATCAATGAATCAGAATTGAAACTGTATCCCGTTACATTGAGAAAATTAAAACAAACTTGCGCCTTCGTTTGTTGAATTTATCAGTCGGGAAAGGGTAGGAAGCTCTATTCAAGAAAGAAGGATTCAGAATGTATTTGACCAAGAACGAGATAGAGATAATGGACGTTCTGTGGAAAGAAGAAAGGGCCTTGTCCCGCGGTGAGATACTAAGTCTCTCCGATGATAAGACCTGGATGGACAGCTCCGTCCACATTCTGCTCAACAGTATGCTGCGCAAGGGTGCCATTAAAGAGGCAGGCTTTGTGAAATGCGGCAAGACCTGCGGCAGAGTGTATGAGGCAGCATTGAGCTGCGAGGAGTATTACGCCAGCACTTTCCGCTCTACAAAGAAGAGCCCGGAACTGTCCAAGCTCCTGGAGGCGTATTTCAGGATCGAAGGAATCGACCTTGAAACCATCGAGTCAGTAGAGGCGGTTTTGAAAGACGCCAAGGAAAAGCTGGACAACTGAGCTCGTGAAATGTGCGCCTTCGCTGACGCTGCATAGGCTGAGGTGCCCATATTCACTTCTCCCCGGCGGGGAGAACTGCAGAAAGAACGGTATGTTTTTTCGGCAGAAATAAAAATGATACCGGTCGTCTTTGTACATCCATTATAAAACGAAGCTGAGTTCCGTCAGGGGCTCAGCTTTGTTATTTGTAATAATCCGTTATAGATTTAATCACTGTCAAAGCTGCAGTGGCGAGCATTGCCCGCCCGTTTTTTATAGGAATAATCCGCACTGAGCTGCCATATGATACCAAGGGTGATAGAAATGAAGAGGACGATCAATTATAAAATACTGCTGCCGGCGGTAATTCTGCCGCTGTTGGTGGGTGTGTTGGCGGCGTTTTCGGTGAAAGACGGGTTTCAGCTGTACGGCATGCTGTATAAACCCCTGTTTTCACCGCCGGCTGTGCTGTTTCCCATTGTCTGGTTTATTCTCTATGTACTGATGGGCGTGGCATCCTATCTGGTTATCAGCCAGGATGCCAGTATACAGAGGAAGAAAAGGGCGCTGAAGATGTATGGGCTGCAGCTGGTCCTGAATTTTCTGTGGCCGGTTCTGTTCTTTGGCCTGGAAATGTTCGGACTTGCCCTGCTGTGTGCCCTGACGCTGCTCATGGCGGTGATTGTGTGCTATATACTGTTTGCCCATATCTCCAATACGGCAGGGATTCTGCTTGTACCATACATTATATGGCTCTTGTTTGCGGTGTATCTGAATATAGGGGCGCTTTTGCTGAATTAAGGAGGTTTGGAAATGCCATACGATGAAATTCAAAAAATGCCTGTGCTGCAGCATAAACTTAATCTGGAAGGCCGCAGCAGACTATGCATAGACGGGGTAGATGATGTGTCGGGTTTTGATGAGAGTCTGGTGGTGCTCAGCACTTCTCAGGGAGATCTGACTGTCAGGGGTCAGCAGCTTCACATTGAGCGCATAGATCTGGAAGCGGGCCAGCTGGAGCTGAAGGGACACATTCAGGAGCTGAGCTACGATGAGCCCAGTGAATCCCAATCCCTGTGGTCAAGACTATTTGGCTGAGCATGGAGCTGGAAATTGAAAAACAGGCGCTGGCTTTGGCGGAAGCGATTTTGTGCGGCATGGGCGTGGGGGTGATCTATGATCTTCTGCGCCCCTTCAGGCACAGGAGCGGTACAACACTTCAAAACCTGCTGGACGCGCTGTTTTGCGCGCTCACATTCAGTCTGGCTTTTTTGTATGGACAGCATACATATAAGGGGCGGCTTGGAATGTGGGAACTGCTGGGGCTTGTGCTGGGGGTTGGCATGTATATGCACTATATCAGTCCTTGCTTTTTGAAAGTAATTAACGGCTTTCTGGGATTGTTTTCCTCATTTTTCTCAAGGCTGAACAGCCTGATAAAAAAATCACATGATTTTTTAAAATTATGCTTCCAAAAAAGGTAATAATGTTTTATTATACATAGATGAGGTTTAATATGCGAAGCGGAAATACTTTGTGGAGAATTGTTTTGCTTGCCCTGCTGTTTTATTCGGGATTCAGCCTCATATCCGTAAGGATTGACCTGAACAGAACCCGGCATACAGCGGATAACCTGCAGGAGCAGTATGTGCTCTTGCGGGCTGAAAATGAGCTGCTCAATGAGCTGCTTTCTCAGGGCGTGGATGATATGCAGCTGCAGGATTTGGCTCGTGAGAGATTGGGCCTTGTATTACCGGGAGAAAAGGTTTTTTATTTTACAAAAGACAGAGAGGATTAAAAATGGGTCTTGAAGTTGGAAGCATTATGGAGGGCAAGATCACCGGAATCACCAAGTTTGGTGCTTTTGTAGCCCTGCCTGAGGGAAAGAGTGGTCTTGTTCATATTTCTGAGGTTGCCAATACATATGTAAGTGACGTGGCTGAGCATGTTCAGGTAGGCCAGCAGGTAAAGGTAAAGGTTCTGAATGTATCCGAAGATGGGAAGATAAATCTATCCATCAAGCGCGCAGAGCCGGCGCCAAAATCTGCCGAGAGAGTTGCCACCCCAAATCGCCGCCCTTATACCCCCAGACCTCAGCAGTCTGTTTCCGAGCTTGAAAACAGCCAGAGCGTCCGTACAGCAGCGGATGGCCCCGGCAGCAATCAGGATTTTGAAGATAGATTGAAGAAGTTTATGCAGGAATCTGACAGCCGCATTGCGGATAACCGCATATATTCTGACCGCAGGCAGCGCAGCAGAAGAAGATAAAATAAAAAAGCCCCGTGCCTGAAATGCACCCCGAAAGTGTCTGACTTTCGGGGTGCATTTCAAAGGGAGGCTTTTTTATTGTTATGTTTTCCTGTAAAGAGTATAACCGCATTTGCAGTTAATGTGAATCTTGCCCTTGCCCCGGGGAACTCTCAGATAGGTATTGCAGCCCGGACATTTAAAAAAACAAAAATCCTTTCTCTGTGCCCGGCGGTTTTTCCATGCCTGGTACTTCTGCTTCTGACGGGAAATGTAATTGAGATATAGATAGTTTTCCATTTCTCTTACCTGGAGTTTTCGCGAAAAAGCTCTGAAAAAAGCATATATTAGCATGAATATGCCAAAGATAAACAGGAAGTTTGCAATTGCGCTTATATGACCCGCTGCAAGGAAAGACAGCAAAAGCAGGGATAGGCCGCTCCAGAAAAGCGTCTTGGAAAGTGCGTCCATTCCATGCCTGCCCATAAAAAGTCTTTCAAAATAATTTTTCATTGGATATACCCCGATCCTTAGTCGCTGTCTTTATTTTAAGAAGCACCGCCTGCAATGTCAAGGGCAGAGGGGTTTTATTTACACTTCATTTTCAAGCCGGATACAATTTCACTTGAACCTTGGGCGATATAGTGCTAGAATAATCTGAGAATTTCCTGGAGGTTTTGCAGATATGATAGCAATCGGCTGTGACCACGGCGGTTTCGCCCTTAAAAACGCAATTATGAAGCACCTTTCTCAGAAAGGTCTTGAATATAAGGACTTCGGCACATATTCCGAGGCAAGCTGTGATTATCCCGAGTACGGCCGTGCGGTGGCAGAAGCCGTGGCAGCAGGGGAGTACGAGTGCGGTATCCTCATCTGCGGAACCGGCATTGGCATTTCCATCACCGCAAACAAGGTCAAGGGGATCAGAGCTGCAGTCTGCAGCGATTGCTTCAGTGCTGAGGCAACCCGCTCCCACAATGACGCAAATATCCTTGCTCTTGGCGCAAGAGTTGTAGGCGAAGGTCTGGCTTTGAAGATAGTGGACACCTTTTTGGAAACACCCTTTTCCAATGATCCCCGCCACATTCGCCGCATAGAAAAAATAGAGGGATAATCCCGCGCCTGCTTGCTTGCAGTGCAGAATGGAGAAGAATTTGGCAAAGTATACTGAATTCTACAGAGGCAGACGGAAAAGAAGAAATTATGCGCTGATCCCATCGATAATAATCCTGGGGATTATAAGCCTGGGCGTGGTTCTGTTTTATTCAATGCAGAAGTACGCTGTTATAAGCAAGGACGGTGTTGAGATCATCCTGCCCATCCTTCAGGATGAGAACACGGTTATCGATGAAGAGGGCAATGAGGTCAGGGTATTTGACACCGTAGATGCCAAGATCGTTTTTGAAGAGCCGGACTATTCCAGCGTCAAGGCAACGGCCGGAAAATATCTGGATGGTGTCAGAGCGATCTTTGTACCCGCTGCCAATATAAACCAGCAGAAGCTGGACGAATATGCCGCCCGTCTTCAATCGGGTAATGCTCTGGTTCTGGAAATGAAGCCCCGCTCAGGCGTGCTCATGTGGAACAGCACCGCCAACGAGGCTCAGAATTATGGCATGAACGTGACCACGGAGATCACCAACATGATGCCTCAGCTTATAGAGGCGCTGAAGGAAAAGGATATTTACCTTGTGGCTCAGATAAGCTGCTGCATTGACGAGCTCTATGCCTCCCGAAGCACCACTGTGACTCTGCGTACTGAGTACGGCGCAAACTACATGGATGTGAACGGCACCTGGCTTGACCCCTATAACAGCAGTGTAAGAAATTACATTGTGCAGCTTGTAAAAGAACTGTTCAATCTGGGCTTTGACGAGGTGGTGCTGGCAGATGTGGCCCATCCTGTGCTGCCCACTGATACCGAGCAGCCTGTGAATCTGGTGTATACCAGAGCAATGTCTACTGAGCCCAACCCTGTAAATGCGGTCTGCGGCTTTGCCGTATATGTAGCAGAGCAGCTTCGAGATGTGGAGGGCACACTGTCTATTTACTGTGACTCTAAGTCCGCCCTTGTGCGCCCTGATGAGACAAACGGTCAGGATGCTACTTTGTTCATGAAGCTCTATGACCGTGTGTATCTGCAGACAGATA
>CAZYTE010000038.1:0-12256 GCA_964649425.1 uncultured Oscillospiraceae bacterium | reverse complement strand
AATGCAGCAGCAAGCGGTTATGGCCACGGAGGGGCCGCTTCTGATACTGGCGGGTGCCGGCAGCGGCAAGACCACAGTATTAATTAACCGAATTGCAAACCTGCTTAAATACGGCTGCGCTTCAGACAGCGATGAACTGCCTGCGGATGCCGATGAGGATAAGCTCAGGGTACTTGAAAAGGGCGGTCCGGAGGCTCAGGAACTGGCGGCACTTGCCCCGGTTGAGCCTTGGCGCATTCTGGCAATTACCTTCACAAACAAGGCAGCCGATGAACTGAAGCAGAGATTGGAAAATGTTCTTGGTGCGGCAGCCAATGATATCTGGGCGTGTACCTTTCACTCTGCCTGTGTGAGAATACTTCGCAGAGATGCGGAGAAGCTTGGTTTTTCAGATACATTTACCATATATGACAGCTCTGACAGCCAGAGCCTTGCAAAGCGCATAATAAAGGACATGGATCTGGACGAAAAATCCTTTGCTCCCAAGGCTGTGCTGGCTGAAATCAGCAGGGCCAAGGACGCCTGCGTCACTGCAGAGGAGTACCTGAAGCAGGCAAGGATGATGAATGATATCCGAAAGATCAAGGTTGGCGAAATATACAGCGAGTATATGCGCAGAATGTTCGCCGCCAATGCCATGGATTTTGATGACCTGATCTATTTCACTGTGAAGCTTCTTAATGAGCACGATGATGTCTGTGCCTACTGGCAGCGGCGTTTTAAATATGTGCTTATCGATGAGTATCAGGACACCAATAATCTGCAGTATATGCTCTCTACGCTTCTGGCAGGCGGCTGGGGCAATATCTGCGTCGTGGGTGATGACGACCAGAGCATCTATAAGTTCCGCGGCGCTACCATAGAGAATATCCTGTCCTTTGAGAATCAGTATAAAAACAGCAGAGTGATCCGCCTGGAGCAGAATTACCGAAGCACCTCCCATATCCTTGATGCTGCCAACGCTGTTATAAGGAATAATGCAGGCCGCAAGGGTAAGGAACTGTGGACAGATGCAGGGGCAGGTGACAAGATCAAGCTTTATGTTGCCGATAATGAAAATGAAGAAGCTCAGTATGTAGCCGGTACCATCATGGCAAATTTCAGCAAGGGTGAAAACTGGCGTGACCACGCTGTTCTGTACAGGATGAACGCCCAGTCCAGCCAGTTGGAGTTTGCTTTCAAGCGCAATGGCATCCCATACAGAGTGGTAGGCGGTACACGCTTCTTTGACAGAGCGGAAGTAAAGGATATGCTGGCATATCTCTGTGTTATTTCTTCTCCCTCCGATGATCTGAGGCTGACAAGAATCATCAACAGCCCTCCCCGCGGCATAGGAGAAAGAAGCATGGAAGCGGCAAGACAGATTGCGTTCAGAGAAAACATCAGTCTGTTTGAGGTTATTGACCATGCTGACCGATACCCGGAGCTTCAGCGTCCGGCACTTAAAATGCGTCAGTTTGCAAACATGATGAAGGAGCTGCGGAATTTCGCAGAGAACAACAGCCCGGAAATTCTTTATGATGAACTGCTTGATAGGGTCGGTTATCTGCGGGCCCTGGAGGAATCCGGAGATGATAAGGATGAGACAAGGGCGGAGAATGTAAAGGAGCTTAAGAGCAGCATTGTCGGTTATATCAAGGAGTCAGGAGATGCAACTTTGGAGGGTTATCTTGCAAATGTGGCCCTGTACACCGATATGGATACCTATGACAAGGATGCAGACTGCGTTGTTATGATGACCATGCACAGCGCAAAGGGTCTTGAGTTTTCCAATGTGTTTGTTGTGGGCATGGAGGAAACCATATTTCCCAGTATGCGCGCAATCGGAGAGCGGGAGGAAATGGAAGAGGAGCGCCGGCTCTGCTATGTTGCCATGACCCGTGCAAAAAGGCATTTGGAGCTTGTCTGCGCCAGACAGAGGATGCTCTTTGGACGAACAAATTCCAACAGAGTTTCAAGATTTGTAGATGAAGTTCCCGAGGCACATATTACCAGGAACATCCCCAAGGGTTATTCCTACAATGAGAGCAGCAGTCACTGGGGCAGCAGCCAAAGAAGCCAGATCAAGCCGCAGGTCAGCTTTTCTGCGCCGGCCGCAAAGCCCATGCAAAAGCTTCCCGACTTTGCATTGGGTGACAATGTGAGACACAAGGCGTTTGGCTCGGGTGTTATTGTGAAGCTCACTCCCATGGGCGGTGATTATCTGGTGGAAATCAATTTTGAGAACATCGGCATGAAAAAGCTGATGCTCAGAGTTGCGGCACAGATGATGACAAAGGAATGAGGGCGAATCACACAGGCATTTTTTGCCTGTGTGATATTTTCTGAATGGAATATTAACACAAATGTCAAAAAATGTTCATTTTTGTTTGTTAGAATAATACACTTAAAAAATTTTATGTATCCGGAGGCTGAACGTGAAAATATACAGAGCGGGCGCGGATATTGGCAGCACAACCGTTAAGCTTGTTGTTCTTAATGAAAGCAATGATATTATTTTTGGCAAGTACAGGCGTCACAACGCCCATACTCAGGGCTGCCTCAGAGAGCTTCTGACTGAGGCAATGGAAGCACTGGGAGAATGCCAGCTTAGGCTAAAAATCACCGGTTCCGGCGCTCTTGGAATTTCAAATGCTTTGAAAATTCCCTTTGTGCAGGAGGTGGTGGCAACTTCCACTGCAATCCAGCATACTGCGCCACAGACCGATGTTGCCATTGAGCTTGGCGGCGAAGACGCCAAAATCATATACTTTACCAATGGCATTGAAGAACGCATGAATGGTGTATGTGCCGGAGGAACCGGCTCTTTCATCGACCAGATGGCAGCCCTGCTGCAGACCGACGCTGCGGGCCTGAATGAGGCGGCAAAGGATTATAAGGAAGTCTATCCCATAGCTGCCCGATGCGGCGTATTTGCCAAGACGGATATTCAGCCTCTTATCAATGAGGGTGCAACCAAGCCTGATCTTGCGGTATCCGTTTTTCAGGCGGTAGTAAATCAGACCATTTCCGGCCTTGCCTGCGGCAAGCCTATAAGAGGCTGTGTTGCGTTTTTGGGCGGCCCCCTGCATTTTCTTACCGAGCTTAAAAAGACCTTTATCAGAACCTTAAAGCTTACGCCTGAAAATGTTGTTGATCCGGACAACTCCCATTTGTTTGCGGCTTTGGGCGCTGCCCTTGAGGCTGATGATGCCCCTGAAGTTCAGCTCGATAAACTGGTTGAAAGGCTGGGAAGCGGTGTTCAGGTCGAGATGGAGATCAAACGACTTCCACCGTTGTTTAAGGACAAGCGGGAGTATAATGAGTTTGTTGCCCGCCATGAAAAGGCTGTGCTTGGCAGGGGAGATTTATCCACATATGCGGGTGAGTGTTTCCTCGGCATTGATGCCGGCTCCACTACCACAAAGCTTGCGCTCATAGGCAGTGAGGGGGAACTGCTCTACTCTTTCTATTCAAACAACCACGGAAATCCTGTTAAAACCGCCATTTCTTCAATTGCTGAGCTTAGAAAACAGCTGCCTGAGACAGCAAAGATCGTCCGCTCATGCTCCACAGGTTACGGTGAAGCACTGCTCAAGTCTGCTTTCTGTCTGGACGAGGGACAGGTGGAGACTGTTGCCCACTGCACTGCGGCAGCCTTCTTTGATTGCAGCGTTGACTGTGTGCTTGATATCGGCGGACAGGACATGAAGTACATACGCCTTAAAAACGGTGTCGTTGACAATGTGGTTCTCAACGAGGCTTGCTCCTCCGGCTGCGGTTCTTTTATAGAGAATTTCGCAAATTCCCTTGGTTATACCGCGCAGGGCTTTGCGGAAAAGGCTCTTGAGGCGAAGCAGCCCGTTGATCTTGGCACCAGATGCACGGTTTTTATGAACTCCAATGTCAAGCAGGCTCAGAAGGAAGGCGCATCCGTTGAGGACATCTCCGCAGGCCTTGCTTACTCTGTTATCAAGAATGCGCTGTTTAAGGTAATTAAGCTTGCAGACGCCTCGGAACTGGGCGAAAATATTGTTGTACAGGGCGGTACATTCCACAACAAAGCAGTTCTGCGAGCATTTGAGAATGTTTCCGGCAGGCAGGTCACCTGCCCTGATATTTCCGGACTCATGGGCGCTTTCGGTGCTGCTCTCATTGCGCGGAAGAACTACTGCGGTCAGCAGACAAGCATGCTGTCTCTTGAAGAGATTGAGAATCTCAGCTTCACCACTTCCACCGCTCGCTGCGGCGGCTGTTCAAACAACTGCATGCTGACTATTAACAAATTCTCCGGCGGCAGAAAGCATATTACCGGAAACCGCTGCGAGAAAGGTCTGGGCGGCAGCGGAAAAGCAAGCGCACCTAACCTTTTTGCATATAAGCAAAAGAGAATATTCGACTACGAGCCCCTGGAGAATGCTCCCAGAGGTGTGATCGGCATCCCCAGAGTTCTCAATATGTACGAGAACTATCCCTTCTGGGCAAGCTTTTTCAGAGAATTGGGCTTTGAAGTCAGGCTGTCTCCCTTTTCCAGCAAGAAGATTTATGAGATGGGAATGGAGTCCATTCCTTCTGAATCTGAGTGTTATCCTGCAAAGCTTTCTCACGGTCATGTGGAATGGCTTGTTTCTCAGGGGGTAAAGACAATTTTCCACCCCTGCGTGTTCTATGAACACAAGGAGACAAAGGCCGCACAGAATAACTACAATTGCCCCATAGTTGTAAGCTACTCTGAGAACCTTAAGAATAATGTTGAAGCGGTCATAAACGGTGATGTTCATTATGTTCGCCCCTTTATTGCCCTGACCAGTGAAAAAACCGCAGCTGACAGACTTGTAAGACTCTGCGCCAAGGAATGGAATATTCCCGAGGAAGAGGTTCGAAGCGCTGTTCATGCGGCATGGGAGGAGCAGGGAAGAGCAAAAGCGGATATAAGGGCCGAGGGCAGGAGAGTGCTGCAGTGGATGGAGGAAAACGGCAAGCACGGAATAGTTCTGGCCGGCAGACCCTACCATGTTGACCCCGAAATAAACCACGGTATTCCTGAGCTTATTGCGTCATACGGCTTTGCCGTCCTCACTGAGGACAGTATCCCTCTGGATTTCGAGCCTGAGCGACCCATAAGAGTTGTTGACCAGTGGGTTTACCATTCAAGACTGTATACTGCTGCAGAGTTTGTAAATTCCAGAGATGATTTGGAGCTTATTCAGCTTACATCCTTTGGCTGCGGACTTGATGCGGTAACCAGCGATCAGGTTTCGGAGATTCTCGAAAACAACGGTAAGCTATATACGCTGCTTAAAATTGATGAGGTCAATAACCTTGGCGCTGCCCGCATACGCATCAGAAGTCTTATCGCAGCCATCGAGATGCGCATGAGCAGAAATATCGGTTCGCTGCACAGGCCGCTCAATTACAAGCGCAGAGAATTTACCAAGCAGATGTTTAAAGAGGGCTACACCATTCTTGCCCCTCAGATGAGTCCCATCCACTTTGATATTCTTGAGCCTGTTTTCCGCAAGCACGGATATAACATGGAAGTGCTTCAGAATGACGACAGGAGTGCCATTGAGACCGGCCTCAGATATGTCAATAATGATGCATGCTTCCCATCCATCACTGCGGTAGGTCAGATAATGAGTGCGGTTTTATCAGGTAAGTATGACACTGATAAGCTGGCAATTATCATGACCCAGACAGGCGGCTGCTGCAGAGCCAGCAACTATGTTGCCTTTATCCGCAGAGCATTGGATAAGGCAAAGCTTTCACATATTCCTGTTATTTCCCTTAACGCCTCCGGTCTTGAGAGCAACTCCGGCTTCAAGATTTCACCTCAGCTTTTACTTGATGCAGGCAAAGCAGGTGTATATGGTGACCTGCTTATGCGCTGTCTGTATAAAGTCAGACCCTATGAACTTGTTCCCGGAAGTGCAAATGAGCTGCACAAAAAGTGGCGGGATATTGCAATTAACTCTCTGGTGGATAAGCACAGCAAGTACAGCTATAAGGATGTATGCAGGGGGATAGTGGATGAGTTTGATAACTTCCCCATTGATGAAACCCTTAGAAAGCCTCGTGTAGGCGTCGTGGGTGAAATACTTGTAAAGTACATGCCGCTTGCAAACAATCATCTTGTTGATCTGCTTGAAAGTGAGGGTGCTGAAGCAGTGGTGCCGGATCTCATGGACTTTATGAATTACTCACTATACAACGGCGTTTATAAGCACAAGTACCTTGGAAAACCTAAAAAATCAGAGATGAACGCCAGAATCGGCGTTGCAGCTATCAGAGCTCTGAGAAAGCCGGCCGTTAAAGCGCTGGAGGAGAGCCGCAGATTTGAGCCGCCTGTGCCAATTGAAGAAGTTGCCGACATGGCAAAGCCTTTCCTTTCGCTGGGCAATCAGTATGGTGAAGGCTGGTTCCTCACCGGTGAAATGGTCGAGCTTATTAAGTCTGGGACCGCGAACATTGTCTGCATTCAGCCTTTTGCGTGCCTGCCGAATCATGTTGTGGGCAAGGGCGTTATCAAGAGTCTGAGATCTGTCTACCCGCAGGCTAATATTGCAGCCATTGACTATGACCCCGGTGCCAGTGAGGTGAATCAGCTGAATCGTATCAAGCTGATGCTGTCCACGGCAAAGAAGAATATGCTTTAATTTGAAACAAAGTCGCCATCTGTTATAGACGGCGACTTTTATTTTTTCTTGTTTTATTTTTGCCTATATGATAGTATTAGAGAAAATGAAAAGAGGTCTTTTGATGAAAAATAGCCGTTTAATATATATATATATATTTGCATTTGCTGTTTCTGTTTCCCTTGCCTATCTTTTCTTAGTCTTTAGTGCGTTTCTCCCTCAAAAGCCTATTGAGAATCATATTCAAAAGGACATTGAAACATTGCATGAAGAGGGAATGTATTCCCTTATCGGAGACCGTATGGCAAACTCAATTTTGCCTATGTCTACCGAAATGATCATGCTTATAGAGTCTATAGAAACAAATGATTCGGACCTTAGCTCTGTCTTAACAAACCCCTATTATGTACCCTCGGATATAAATGACGATTATATTAATGTCCTTGACGATTTGATCAACGATGAAAATGATAATTTCCGCGTGGATTATGTCCATTACTGGATGGGATACAGAGCAATAATGAGACCGCTTTTGGTTGTATTTGGCTACTATGAAATCAGAAGGCTTGTTGCTGTTGTATTCTGGGCTATGCTTGCATTGGTTGCATATTCCCTTGGTAAAAATGTGAGTGGCCGCGTATCCATGGCTTTTGTGTTTTCCATGATACTTGTAAAGCCTCATGTTATTTGTGTCAGCCCGAATTTTGCCTGCTGTTTTTTGATTGCCTTCGCTGCAATGCTTTTAATGCCGAGGCTGAATAAGATGAAGTTTCCCAAATCGCTGATATTTTTCGAGCTGGGAATCATAACAATGTACTTTGATTTTTATACGACACCCATTATAACTCTGGGATTTCCTTTAATATACCTGTATTTTCTCAGAGAACGCGATGGGGAGCATCTGGGTTGGAAAACAATTATTACTTATCTTGCGGCATGGGTTGTCGGTTATATCTCAATGTGGCTTGCCAAACTGATATTGACTACTGTGTTTACCGATGTAAATGCTTTTGCCAGCGCAGGTAACGCTACCGGAACCTGGCTGCGTTTCAACGGAAACAGTGTGATTGCTCCCATTGGTACTTTGCTCAGTAATCTCCGGACGATTGCCTATGGATTTTATATGTACGGAAAATGGCTGCTCTTGATTCTAATTGGAATTGCCGTTTTTGCCATTGCTTATCTCATAGCCGTTAAAAAAGGGAATGTGTCCGTTGAGCTGCTGAAAAAGAACAGCATTCTCATTTTTGTTGCAATGTTTTCATTGATTTGGTTTCTCATTGCAAGCAAACCGGCTGCTGCCCACTATGCGTTCCAATACAGAACAATTGCGCTATTGTTCTTTGGATTGGGAGCGTATTTTTCGAACGCCATTGTTGAAAAGAAAGCATAAAAAACAACTCCTGCCTTATTTAAGGCAGGAGTTGTTTTATTGCCCATAGTTTTCGAGTCTTGTAAGGGCTCTGTCGATATCGTTCTTACTTAGAATATTCGGCTTTCCTGCTGCCATCGCCAAAAGCTGCACCTGCGCAACATACTCCATGTTTACAGCCAGAGAAAGGGCGCTTGAAATATCTTTACCGCAGCATACGATGCCGTGGTTAGCCAAAAGAACTGCGTTGCTGTCTCCGCATACTTTGACTGCCTCTTTGGCAAGCTCTTCCGTTCCAAAGGTTTTGTATGGGGCGCAGGGTACACAGTCCACACCGGCGTCACAGATCACAAAGTGGGCAGCTCTGATCGGCTCACCCAAGGCAGACAGGGCTGCGCAGTGAACAGAGTGGGTATGTATAACGGCGCCGCAGTCAGGCTTCGCTTTGTAGAAACTCGTATGTAATGCCCATTCGCTGGAGGGCTTGCGGCATCCGTCCACAGTATTGGCGTTCAAATCAGTTATCACCACATCCGCGGCAGTGGTGCTGAAATAATCCATGCCGGATGGGCTGATTGCCACAAGACCAAGCTCGCGGTTATATATGCTTATATTTCCGCTGGTGCCGGGGCACAGGCCGCTATTACTGAGCTTTTTGCCGTATTCAACAATTAGCTCCCGCTCTTTTTGCATCAACATAATTTGTTCTCCATTAATAAAATCTTTCAACAGGACTATCAAAATAAGTGCCAAGCAGGGCGGGGCTGTAAATTCCCTTGTCGGTAACTACCGCACTTATAAGCTCCGGGCTTACAACATCAAAGGAAGGGTAAATCGCCTTCGTCTGAGGCAGAGTGTTTCTGACACCGCAGTATTCCAGAACTTGTTTAGGGTCACGCATCTCAATTTTAATATCAGATGCAGAATACTTGTCAGAATCGGGGATACCGGTCACATAATACGGGATGCCATGGTGTTTTGCAAGTATGGCCATCTGATAGCTGCCCACCTTGTTTGCAATATAGCCGTCTCTGGTGATGCTGTCAGCGGCGGATGTAAACACATCAATGCCCTCTCTCTGCATGGCATAGGCCACCATGTTGTCGGTTATAACAGTGGTGTCAAAGCCCATTTCGGCAAAGCAGGATGAGGTGAGTCGGGCACCCTGAAGAAAAGGACGGGTTTCCGCGCAGTAGACCTTAAAGCTTTTCCCGATTTCTATTGATGCACGAATCAAAGTCCCGATTATTGTCTCACCGAAGCACTGAGTGAGTATTGTGCCGTTTTCAGGTATCAACTGCAGAAGATTGTTGCCAACTTTCTGCATGATGCCATATCGCCGGTTAAGAGAAGCTACGGTATCCTTGAAAACTGCATCCACAGGGTCCCTGCCGGAGCTCAGAGCATCTTCAGCAACCGATACGCAGGATTCAGTGATTTTGCTGTATCGGTTCGCCGTTGTGGGCCGGGCGTGGGAAAGCTTATAGGATGCCTCCTTCAAAAAAGCGATCTGCTCATCTTCTCTGCGATTGTTCACCTGATAAGCCGCAAGAGCCATACCCATTCCAACAGCTGTGTAGGGGCCGGCGCTCTGTGTTACCATATCTGCAATTGCCTGTGCCACATCCTGATAGCTTTCACACTCAACAAATCTTATCTTGGGATACACACGCCTGTCCAGAATCCGGACTTTGCCGCTGTCATACCACGCAACATTTTCGTAACGCAGCAGAAAGGGCATATTTTTATCCATTCTCTCCATTATTTTATCTCCGTGAATGCTTTGACAAGCTGCTTGCCCTCGCAGAAGCTTTCAGCTTCTTTAATGAACCTGATGCCAAGCAGAATCAGACTGCGTTCCATCTCAATACGAAGCGGATTATTATCAAGAGATGTTAGCTCAAAAACTTTAGAATCACCAACTGTTCTTCTGATGATCTCAGTTCCTGCATAGGCAACAGAATCAGCAATTAGCTGACGCAGATATTCTTCCTTGAAGCGCTGGACTTTATAGAGGGGGAAGCTGACTAATTCATCATATTTGGAATTTAGCTTAGTGACGGTGAGGTCAAAAAAGTCAGCAATCGTTTTGCTGATACTGTCAACGCTTTCCTTATTCTCCGGCTCGGTAAAGTGTTTTCTTGCAAGTGTAAAAAACAGGTTGCCTATAACGTTGCCGATGTCATAGCCAATTGGACCGTAAAACGCAAACTCAGGGTCGATAACTTTAATGCCATTTTCATTTGCAAAGATAGAACCGGTGTGCAGATCGCCGTGAATCAGTGCCTGAGCATTGTTCATGAAGCTGTTGCGAAGCTGAGCAACTTTGGCATGAAGATCAGGATCCTCATAGAGATGCTCTCTGACAAATTGCTCGTTGCCGGGAGTGATTATATTCCTGCCTTTGTAGTTGCAGTAGGGCTCTGTCAGCACAAGGTCTTCGGTGATATCGCAGAGTTCTATGTTGGTAAAGAACTTTACTCGCTTCTTCTTTTCAGCCCGGTCAAGTACAAGATCGGTTGTGGGCAAAAGCGTATCAACCACAAAAGAAGAAAGGTTCTCTGCCAGATGGGTATAACATCTGCCGACCATGAGCTCTTTTCTCAGGTTCTTGTAATCGGAGATATCCTCCATTGCCATGGCGCACATTATATCATCATAATGATACACCTTTGGGACAAAACCCGGAGCGAGCTCGCTCTGAAGCTGAAGAATGTGAGCCTCGATTTTGTTCCTGTATGTGTCAAGAGGTCTGCCGGAGGAGCGAAGCAGCCTGTCGGCCTGTTTTATAACAACAGATCGGCCGTCTTTTATGGAACAGATTCTGAAGACATAGTTAATGTTTCCATCACCGATTTCTGTGCAGACAGTTTCTTCATCCGGGGCAAAAATACCCAAAACCTCTGCAGCGTAACGCTTTACATCCTCGGTGTTCATTAAAAAGAACTCTTTGAAATCTCTCATACAAATTCCTCCCGACAACATATAGATAATACTGCCTTGGGCATCAATAGTCAATAAAAGTTCCGTTGCCGAATGTTGGCTGTCGTGATAAAATCATTTCGGGAGGGGAGCATGATGAGATATATCAGACCCGATTTTTATGATGACTTCAAGTGCCTTGCCGATAAGTGCCGCCATAGCTGCTGCATTGGCTGGGAGATCGATATAGACGATGACAGTCTTGATTACTACATGAGCTTGGATGGCGAGATCGGCAGACAATTGAGAGAAAACATAGAGCTTGAGCCAGAGGCGCATTTTCACCTTCGGGAAAAAGAACGCTGCCCTTTCCTTGAGGAGAATGGCTTGTGCAGCTTGATCAGGCGACTCGGGGAAGAAAGTCTTTGCGATATATGCGCGGAGCACCCAAGGTTCTACAATTGTTTTGGCGACAGGGAAGAGGCGGGGCTTGGCCTTTGCTGCGAGGAAGCGGCAAGGCTGCTGCTTGAGGGAGAGGGGAGTCTGAAGCTGATTGCGGAGGGCGGAAGCCCGGATGATGATGAAATAATGCGGGAAAAGCTGTTTGAGCTTCTGTCAAATCCCGACAAAAGCTTGTTTGATCGTTTTGGTGATGTGCTGACCGGACAACAGGATAATCCCAATTTAACTCATTGGGCTGAGTTTCTTTTGAATCTTGAGCGTCTTGATGACAGATGGACAGACAAGCTGCTGCAATTACAAAACAATTCCAACACAGTGGACTTGGCTGCTGCCCTTGAGCATGATAGATATATGCGGCTTTGTCAGTATTTCGTTTACAGGCATTTACTGACGGCAGACGATTGCGCTTTGACGCTTGAATTTTGTTTTCTTGCCACCGAGATCATTGCGGCACTTGATGCAATTTCAGGTTTTGATATCGAGAATACCAGGCTTTTTTCATCGGAAATTGAATATTCGGATGAAAATATATCCCTGATTCTCGAAGAAATAAAGAAAATCAGGTAATTTACTCTTTACATATAAATGCGGTATGTGTTAAAATATCATGCCAAAATTTGTAATGAGGTTAGTTTTTATGCCTGATTTGAAAAAAGAAATTGAACGCCGCAGGACGTTTGCTATAATTTCCCACCCTGACGCCGGTAAGACCACCCTTACTGAAAAGTTTCTTCTTTACGGAGGAGCAATCCAGACTGCAGGTTCTGTAAAGGGTAAGGCCACTGCAAAGCATGCTGTGTCCGACTGGATGGAGCTTGAAAAGCAGCGCGGTATTTCTATTACTTCTTCTGTTATGCAGTTTGAGTATGAGGGATTCTGTGTCAAT
>CAZYTE010000037.1:0-12442 GCA_964649425.1 uncultured Oscillospiraceae bacterium | reverse complement strand
ATTTGCACAGTTTGAAGGAAGATATTTTTACAGAGATATTTCTAAAATTTTCTCGTATTTTTCAGAGATGGGAGCCCATAGGTGCTGTTTGCCGCTGCCTTGTCCACTGTATGCTATCGGCGTATGGGTCACGGTATGGGTCAATAGATTTGGCCCATATTGTTTTCACATCAAAAAGTTAGGAAAACCGCCGTTTTCGTAATGAAAACGGCGGTAATTTGGTTGCGGAGGCAGGACTCGAATTGGCCACTTTTTATATTTGGCTTTCTCTTGGCTCCATTGTAGGGGATTTTGCCCCATTGGGAGCACCCAAAAAACTGTGTTTCATACTTTATGGGAAACTAAAGGGAAAAAATAAGGGAAAACTCGACAATTTATTGATTTGGTTCTGTGCTATAATTATATTGTCAAAATAATCATGAGGTGGTACTAATGTCAAAACCTAGGATGACCCTGGAGGATGTGTGCCAGGATATGCGCTCGCGCGGGGTGCCCATGGACAAGGGTGCCCTTTCCCGGGGGCTTAAGCAGGGGACATTCCCCTTTGGAACGGTGCTGAATATCGGACAGAGCGGGAGAACCACATTCCTAATCTGGCGCCGGGATTATGAGAAATGGGCAGAAGAATATCTTCGTTATCCAAAATAAACATCACCGGGAGCCACCCGCAATGGGTAACTCCCGGTGATTTTCGTCTGTGGCAGCTGTAGATAGGCCGTAGCTGATCATTTTTGACTTCATCCCGCCGTGGTGGGCAAGTTATACCCCTAAAACGTTTTGCGGGAAATTACCGCCGTTCTGCAGTTGCTCAGCCTTCTTTTCGCTACCCATGCGATACCGCCACAGTGGGCAGCTCTCTGCCGGGCACCGGCGAACCTCTGCGCTATTGCCGCAACAGCAGTCCAGGCACTTGAGCCGGATCGCCTTGCCTCTGGTGATTCTTTCCTCCATTTGGTTTCCTCCTATGTATTCTGTTGCAAGATCGTTGCAACCTTGTTCCGCATTTCAGGTTTTATCAGGTTCACGCATACCCGTACTTTTCCAGCAAGGCCCGCTTTTCCTCCGGGGTCATTCGGGCTACCTCTGCTTGTGCTTCCTGGTGGATACGCTCCATCATGTCCTGAACTTCGCTTTGTATTTTCTTCTTCTGGCGTTCGCTGTGCTGCTCTTGGCGGCGCCGTTTCTCTCGTTCCTGAGCTTCTTCCTCGATCACCAAATACCGTTCCTGCACACTCATGCCGGTAGCCCTGAACGCTCCCAGGCCGGTGCCGCAGTAGAAATCAAAATCATAAAAGGGCCGAAGGTGACAGGCAATGCTCGGTTTCCGAAGCTGCCGAATAGCCTTGTTTTCCATTTGGCGGATACGCTCCGGTGTGGTTCCCCGGATCTGTCCAACATCAGCAAGGGTCAAGCCCTGATAATGCCGCAGCCGCAATACCTCTGCACTCTGTTCAGGAAGTGCCGCCAGAGCCGCCTCCAAAGCCTCGTGGAGCTGTTCCCGCCACAGCTTTTCCTCTATGCTCAACATGGTGGCGGCGGCTTTGGGATCTGGAACAAATTCCCCAAAGGGTGTACCATCGGATTCATCATCCACGGTTTTGTCCAGACTGAAAGAATTATTCAACGGCTCATTCTGGCCTCTTTTGGTACGGTAGCCGGTGGCCTCTGCAAAGACGGTTTTCAGCCTGTTAATCAGGCACGTGGAGAAAGCGGCGCCACTCTCTGGGGTGTAGTAATGCACAGCTTCCACCATGGCAATATACCCGGACTGCATCAGATCTTCCAGCTCCACGCCGCACGGACTGCCCCGCAGATCCAGAGCGGTCATGATGTGGCGGGCTTTCCACGCAACTAACCCTTTCACCTGTTCCCACAGCTCACCCATGCGCTCCTCTGCCCCGGCCTGAATCGCCGCCACCAATTCCTCGTTTGACATTTGCGCCGCCCTCCTGTAAAATCGTCTTGCCTATTGACCGGCACAGCATTTCTGTGCTATAATTTTAAAAAGCTGGTCGCCTCCGCCATAGTCTTAACAACGAGACTCGGAAGTGTGTCAGCTGATGGGGCATTCCTTCGCTATTTGGCGGGGGTGCCTCATTCCTCAATACAGATCGCAGCTTCTGGCCTACCGCTGGAGGCTGTTTTCTTTTTGTGGCGGGGCATGGGCTGAAAGCAAACCTTAAGTTTTTGTAAGTATTTCAGTATTGGCTATATTGGCCGAAATGCAACTATTTGCAACTGTCTTATGCGCACGCACGCAAAAATGTTGGGAAATGTTAAGTTTCTCGCCACCTCGTCACCGCTTCACACGCACGTGACGAGGTTCGCATTTATCAACATCTCTCAACTTTCTCAGGGATTCGGCGGTGGATTTCCTCATGTTTCGTGCGGCTTCGCAGCGGGTTCATAGCGAAAATTGGGCTTTTTTTGTTCCCGTTTTGTTCCAACATAGTGCTTAGCAAGCTCTGCGAGAGGCCAGATTTCTCCAGCCTCTTCACAACGCAGCCTGTATAGAGTATTTTCTCTGGTACTTTAATAATCAGCAAATTACTTCACACGCTACCTCCTTTGATGATCGCCATCTTACTGCTGTATCGCGCTACAGCCTGACCGATTACATCGTCTCCAATATGGATGCCAAGCACAGCCTCCAGAATCTCTTTCAGCACAGCCACAGTCGCTTCATGTCCGGCAATGTTGCTCTGGATCATGTCTTCCATGACGATCGCAACAGCCTCCTGGATGGTCTCCAGAGGAGCCTCCACGTTTGTTCCATGCTTCTGGTCGCCCACCATGGCCAGGAAGGGCTTATTGGCTGGAAGGACTGCACCCTTGGCCAACGGAGGGATCTGTGGATAGGAAGTAATGGTTTTGAGGTTGAAGCCCAGAGAAGATCCGCCAATGCCAGGAATCCAGTCGGGAACCGTAAATGATAGCTTGTTAATTGCGTTAATAACTGCGTTTACGCCATCCACAACGCCCTTAATCAGCCCATTGATAAAACCAGTGATACCATTGACTATATTTTTAAATCCTGTCGCAATTTCGGCCCAATTCTCTTTTATTGCAATGGCAGCCGTGGCGATAGCTGCAACCACCGCCGCAACCACGCCAGCCACAAGGGCAGGTGCTCCCAAAATAATTGCGCCTACCGCTGCAATAGCGATGCCGAATACCATCAGCGCCTCTTTCGCCCAGTTGAACCCATTCTTCAGCATAGAGAAGAAATTGGTTGCCGCAAGGACTACGCCTCCAATCACTGCAGCGATTCCTGCTATAATAGATCCCGGGCCGAACACCAGAGAAATGGCCTCAGAAAGTGTACCTGCGCCACTGGCCGCAATCGCAAAGACCTCTGCAAGCTTTCCAATAAGCCCGACCGCATTCAGCGCTTTCACGCTGGCGATAAAACCAGTAAACGAGTTAAGTACTGCAAGGCCACCAGCTGCAATCACAATTGCCCCCAACGCCGCCGCAATAGCAAGCAACACTGTCTGAGTCTCGGTTAAGCCTCCGAGAAAATCACTGATTGTCGAGTTCCCGGAAAGGATATCCTCAAGCTTTTCTACCAAGTCTGTAATCTCCGTTAGGCTGTTGCAAAGAAAATCAAGGAATGCAGGCAGTGCCTCTTCAACAGTCCACTCAGCCAATGGCACAAGGACATTGAGATAAATCTTCTCTAGGCCCTCGAAAAGCTTTTGGGTTAGCGGCTTGACCGCCTTTTTCAGCCGTCCGAAAGCTTCCACAGCCGGAGTAAAGTCAATATTCTTCAGCGGTTCGAGCAATGCTGTGATTTTGTCGATCACAGCCTGGATCTTGGGCGAGATTTCATCCTGCACCTCAGTGGTTGCCGTCACCGTTGTAGTTACCGCGCTTGTGCTATCAGTTGCGGAGGAGCCAGCAGCACTGGACGAATCAGCACCCAGCTTTGTGATTTCATCGAATCCAGCCAAGTACCTCTTCGCTGCTTTTTCCGCTGCTGTTGTAGCGTCAGCTAGATCTTCCGCATTGGAAGCCGCATCGCTGTAGCTGTCCGCTACCTCCGTCACTGCATCTGCAGTGGTGTTGGACACGCTGCCAAACAGGGCGCTCGTAACCGTTGCGATGGAGTTGGCAAACTGGGTCATTGCCGCAACCGCAGTGTTGATTGCTGGCAGGAAACTCTGTACGATGGGTTTCAGGGCATTGCCCACCGCCACCTTTAGATTGTTGAAATTTACGGACAGCTGAGATAATTGTCCGCTGAGGGTGCCGGCAACCTTCGCGGCATCGCCCGTCTGAAACTTCGTTTCCTCCAGAATACCATTAACCTCGGCCAGGATTTTCTGCTCCTGGGTCAACTTATCGGATGTGGTGCCAATAGATTCGGCATATTCCTCCCACATCTTTGCCACATTCTTGGTCACGCCTGCATTGTCGACCAGGACGCTGTTTTCGTTCTTTAGACCTTCCGTGGCGCTCTGGACCGCTTCGCCCATGGAATAGCTGGACTGCCTGCCAAAGGCGGACGCATCTTTCAGGGCGGTCATGGTCTGTCGAATCTGGGCATCGCTGTAGCCGCGCGCTGCCAGATTCTTATAGGCGGTGATGGCGTTAGTCATGGGAATCAGGCCGTCTGCCGTGTATTCCTCAAGGAAGGTCTGTGCGTCAGAAAAACTACGCCCCTGACCATCCAGGATACTTTGCAGGCCCGTCAACGCGTCGGACAACTCATTTGCCGCGCTAACCGCTTCTGTCGCGAAATTGACAATCGCACCCACGGAAAACGCTACGCCGATTGCTGCGCCCAAGCTCTTGACCACATTGGTCAACCCACCTAACGTGCCTTTTATCGCCTTAACACCTTTTTCGAGTCCGCCGTTGTCCAAATCTGTGGAAATCACCACTTTTCCGTCACTCGCCAATATCTCACCTCCCAAAATGGGTATTAAAAAACCCCACCGTTTTCACGGTAGGGTTTCATGATAAATTAAATTTACTTTTCTCCGGCCTTCCATTGATATCCGCACTTGAGACAGGTGCAAATAACCTTCTTGGCACCAATGTTGCCGGCCGTCAATCCGATTCCACCAAACAAAGCAGTGCCCACGACAGCCTTTCCTATGCCAAAGCCTTTTTGGTTCGCGGATACACTGGTGGACAGGCACTTAGGGCAATAAACTTGGCCAGATGCCTCCAGCTCACTCTTGCGTTTCATCCCATCTGCATTCTTCCCAGCAAACTCCTCCGTCGCTTCAGCAAAAAGCTTCTTAGTAGTTGTCTTGTTCGCATCCATAGGCGTATAGTAGGGCGCCAACAGTTCTTTCGCCTGCTCCTTGGAAACCCCAAACTTACGTTTTAGATAAGAATACGCCCGTTCCTTGCTGACCCCATATTTGCAAACGACTTTGAACAGATCAACCTCCTGGCCGTTTATAATTGCCGGTTGATATATGCTTTGGGGAACAGTTTTCTTCGGTGAATCAATGGGGGCAGACACCTGCACATCCAACTTCGTTCCGCACTCCGAGCAAAACTTGGCATCTCCACAATCATTCCCACAATTAGGGCAAAACATAGCGATCACGCTCCTTGCTCTAATTATAGGCGTAATCTTGTGGAAAAGCAAGGCTTTATTTGATGCAGCCTACCCACCTATCCACTGCTTCAGAAGATCCGTTTCCGCAGATGTGTATGTTTTCTTCAGGTCTATCCGCTCTCTATTCTTGCGGTAATAATCCTGCTCCCATTTTTCCAGTTTCTTTCCTCTGGCCAGTTTATCCCGGATGGAAACCAGTGTAGAAAGCTGGCCTTCGCCAATGGAATTAAAATAGGCCATGAAGGTCCACCAATGCAGGAACGGCAGGGATCGGATTTCCGTTCCTGCCGCCTTATTCACATCAGCTACGATGGTTTGGGCATCCTGCTCCCAATCCAGCAGTTTCGGACTTGGCTTGGTATCGTGTTTGCCGCAGGCGATAAAGTCCGCCAGATGTTCCATAGCATCCTGCCTGTTCTCTTCCGGGATATCCCCATCATAAAACAGCGCCAGAGCGATCCTCCAACGAATATACTCCGGCCGGTCTGGATCATCCATATAACGGAATATTTCCAGGATATCGCGAAAATCCGCGTGGATTGGATATTCTACTCCACCGATGGTGGCAGTGGTTGGCAGGCTCCACAGTTCCATTACTGTGCCATGCGCTGTGCGCGGTTCAGTTTGGCCTCTGCCACAGCCACATCGGCCTGCTGCTTGGCGCAATTCTCCGCGCCGGCAACCAAGATGGGCTGAAGCACAGCCAGGAAATTGGTAATGACCCGCTCACCATTGCCCGCAACCGCAAGCAGATTCACGCCGCCCAGAAGCTCATCAAAGTCATTGGCCTTGCCGAATGCTTCGGTAAGGATATTCTTAACCTCCCGGTCAGCCTCTTCCATAAGCCGCAGAACAGCCGCGCCGCTCTGCACCTGATCCTGAATTTTATCGATATCCTTGGCCTTAGCAACCAGAGAAGCCTCCACAGACTTGATTTTATCCATGGCATCCATGAACCGGGCATATACGTTGGGGTCACTGGGGTTAAATCTCAGTACGCCGTTGTCGTTGATCTGGTATTCCTTTATGCCACTGTCAAAAATGATTTTTTCCATTTTTCATAATCCTTTCTTGTATGATGTTGCTGCAATTAGCGGCCCGGCAAGGGCTTAAAATCAAACCTTAACACACCCTTCGGCGACTCCGCCGCAGGCTCTTGATCCTTGATGCCGAAAATGACAAGCTCCAGCCGCTGGGACATATTGCCGGGCTGCCCCCACAGAGCCAGTGTATCGCTGTCTGTGGAATAGCCAATATTGCCGGAAATGTTGGAAATCATGTTGTTGGCACCATTTGCGAACGCCTCATAAGCACTCACCTTATCCTCTACATTGGGAATGTAGTTAGGAGTGATACTGTGATCCTCGGCATACTTGGCAATAGCATTGACCATCACGCCATTGCCCTGATGCTTAACCAGCAGTCCGTGAATATCCTCAGCGGAGAGATTGAAATCACCCCGCAACAGTTCCAGATCCGCAGCATCGATTTTGGCGCCGTCAGGAGCTGCCCACTTGTTGGCTGAAGTAATTGCCTGCTGAAGGATAGCCGCAATCTGATCTCTCGCACCTTCCGCCGCCTGCTTAAGCTGTCCCCGGAGCTTGTTTTCCTCTGCTGCAGCAATGTCCGCCGTGTACTGTGCGTGGGCATTTTGCATCTTTTTGCGGATATCCAGTGCCGTGTTATTGAATGTCACAAGGACATCCTTCATCTTTCCTACATACGTACTCATAAAATGTTCTCCTTTCGTTTTTCCTCCCTTTTGCCGGTGGCCCGGAGTGAGGGAAAGGAGGTAAACCTCACCCCGGACAAAAAGAAAACGGCATGAGAAACAGCGATTAACTGTTTTCCCATGCCGTAAATGGCTAACCCTTGCGGGCGGTACTCATTCCTATTCTTTTATATATATTATACCACACATAAAGGGAGAGGTCAAGTATTCCCCTAGTGGAGCAACGGTATTCGGGTTTGCTAGCGGTCAAAAAGCAGCAGAATGACGTCAATAATCACTTTTCTGTACTGTTCTTTTCCTTGCGATAGGGCTCCGGCCGCTTCTCCGTAGCAATATAAATATGCTGAAACGGTTCGTTCTTATCAACTCTGTTTACCTTCACCGATTTTAGCAATCCCATTGCAAAATGCTGGAGGATTCCCGCTTTTTCTGCCTCATGGGGTAGATAAGTAATTTTTACTTTCACGGTTGTTCACACCCCTTAATGAGCCACGCGTGCGGATCCGCTTGCGCTATAGCCTTTCAGATAGCACTTGTACAGTAGATCTGTCCATTTAGGCGCATTCAGTTTATCAAACGTCGCCGCTTCCCTCTGTGCGTAACCTTCTGCGGCTTCCCTCGCGCCCAGATCTTCGAATCGATCACACATAGCAGCCATTGCCTTTGCCAACAGTATCGTTTCAGGATCAAGCGGTTCACCATGCGCACGCTCATACTCGGAAATTTGTTTCGCAATCATGTCGACTTTTTTCATCTTGAAATCCTCCTCAATTTAATTTATACTGGAGGTGGAAAAGTTGGTCGGCAAACCTTTTTCCACCTGGCCGCTCTCGATGTTGGTAGCATCGGGGGCGGTTTTCTTCGTCCTGGCAGTCGCAGCGCTCACCCGGATCGAGAGCAGCACCGCACAGCGGACACGGTCTATAGTAGGGCATTAAGCCTCCCCCCCTTGTTCCGTCAGAAATTCCGTGATAATTTCTACGACCTTCGCCATGGCTGCAACAGGTTTCTCCGCATTGCGGATACACTCAATCAGTTTTTGTTCGTTATGTGTCAATGTCATTGCTATTTCTCCTTTGTTTTGCCTGAAGCGATGGTGTATTTCATGCTTTTCTGGGCACATAGCACTTACCCGGATCTCTACTGATATTTCCTATGTAGGTGCCGCACATCTCCCGGATTCGCCGGTAAATCGCTTCGTCCAGATACTGAATATCCTCCAGTACCATTTCTGAAGAAATAATCGTTGTGAGCCTGTTACTATACCGATAATCGAGAATTTCAAATGCAAGACGAATATCTGCGTCAGATGGTTCTGAATCACGCTTGCACTTGAACAGATCATCGATATATAGTAGATCGCACTTCTTGAAGTCATTGAGCATTCGATCGTCGCCATCTTTGGCTGTTGCCTTTATCCTTCGGCTATCCGAATTCCACACCAGATATCGACCATCCAAGCACCTGTCGACACTCAGGCGAACAAAAGCAGCTGTGCATAAATGCGTTTTCCCTGCCCCGCTCTGGCCACACAGGATCATCCACCGTGAATCTTTCTCCGCAAGGAATTTTTGCACAAGGGTTTTAAGCGCCCTCTGTGATTCTGTATCCGTTTGAAATCCGGACAAGGTCTTTTTCTTCGCCGCCTCATATAAGCCCTGTCGTTGGAGTCGTATGACCGTCAGACGGATTCCGCTGCATTTGCATGGACGAACTGAGAACTTGCCCATATCATTCAGGGATGCAATAAGTGCCCGGTTATTACACTTGTCACATTGGACTCCTGTTCCGTCGTCCTCTCCCTGGCTCTGGTTGTAGGTGTCCACTTTCATCTGTTCCATAGCACGGAAAGGATTGCTTACCTCTTTGTCCATGTTTTCGCCTCCTTACAATGTCGGTACCGGCGGGAACATAACACTCAATGTAGGTTTTTTCTTGTCTACTGTTGGATGCTTCTCCATCTCCCGGCGGTTCCAGTTTCTGACGGTAGCTTTCCAATCCTTCATCTTGTTTTTTCCTGCCATCCAGTTATTGGCGGTGTAGTAATCCACGAAGTATTCTGGATCGATTTGATAGCCGTTCTCTTGGCAGTATGTACGGACTTCATCAACAGTTGGAGGAATAAATCGTGTGTGCTTGGGCGGCTTGTCCGCACTATTCGCCTCCCCTATACTAGACTTACCTATACTAGACTTACCTAACCTAGTCTCGGGTTCCATTTGGTTGCCATTCAGTAAACCAGTGGGTTCCATTTGGTTGCCATCTAATAAGAGCACGTCGCAGGGCTCTGCCATCAAATCTCTGTAAATGCTTTCGTGATAGCGATCCTTCCTGATCTGGTTGTTAATTTTCCAATCCAAAATATAGGACACTAAGTCCTCGTTGAGGATTTTAACAAACCCTTTACTCACCAGAACCCTCAAATCGTCATCATTGGCACCGGTCTTTCGCATAACGCTAAACGCTTCCACGAATCCATCGTCATCCGCATCCATCCCAAGATCATAGTACAAAAGTCTTGATGTTGCGGGCATTCTCAAAAATCTCGCGCTTCCGATGATTGATTTTGCAAACATTCTTCGCTCAGCCATCTATTACCCCATCATTCTCTTGTGCAATTTGTAGCATCATGGCGCAACAGGCCTCTTCGAGATCAATAGTCAACTCCAACTTCTCGGGCTTACCAATCTCCAGCACCCGGAAGCCCTTGTGGTTATAGGTGCGGCAGATGATATCCTTGTCACCCATATTGAACAGGGCGGCAGCCTGAATGCGGCTCTTCTCCAACACGATGGTGTCGGTGAGCAACTTGCCGGTGCGGGTGTCCTTCAGTTCAACCTGATAAGCCCGGACGGGGATATTGATTTCAGTTTTCATTGTATGTACCATCCTTTCTCTGTCATTTCATCCAGCCATGCTTCCAACTTCTTGGCATTTACTAGGACGCGCCTTCCTACTCTGATCGCCGGGAAGCCTTCGCTTCGGACGATCTCGTACATTTTCGAGGGACTGACGCCAATCAGCGACGCCGCTTCCGGCACGCTGAGGGTTAGCCGCCCTTGCTTAGTGGAAATTTGCATTTTACCCCTCCTCGATGATCTCCCGGACGGATACGCCCAGGGCATTGGCAATCTTAGTAGCGGTTTCAGGGTGACAGGTTCCACGGGTCAGAACCGTACTTAGGTTATTAGCCTGAGTGTGCATTCTTCCCGCCAGTGCCCTAGTGGTCAACGCCTGGGCTGCCATCAGGGTCTTGATCTTGCGCTTGCTAATTTCCATTTGTTTCAATCTCCTTTTATTTTTACATTTGCTTGGGTTACTTGTATGTTAGCACAGTCATTTGCAAAAGTCAAGATTATACTTTTACATTTGCTTGATTTTCTATATGGATTGTGCTATAGTAGCATCGAGGTGATTTCATGACAACCGGAGAACGTATTAAAGTAGCGAGAAAAAACGCTGGACTAACACAAAAACTATTAGGTGAAAAACTTGGTGTCTCATACCAAACGATAGCCCAGTGGGAAAATGGCCTCCGAAACCCTAAATTCGAAACCCTACGTAAAATTTCAAAAGAGATAAATTGTCCCATAACAGATTTATTAACAGCGGATGATATACCATTTGTCCGTATTGGATACGAAGCAGGCCACGAAATTGGCCGTAAGGAATGGATTGAATATCTCGAAAAAATGCTCGGTTACTCTTTCTCCGATACCGAACAAGAGATTGCGAATCTCCTTGCAAAACTCAACGATGAAGGCCAACAGAAAGCCGTCGAGCGTATTGAAGAATTAACCGAACTTCCAAAATACAGAAAACTGCCTGAATCAAGTGAAAATCTTGACGATGAAGATGGCGCCGAAGACCCCTACCAGCGAGGGTATGAGGATGGTTATGCCCAAGCTGAAAACGACATTTTAAGACGACCAGATGATTGGGATGATATCTAAACGCCCCAAACCGCCCCAGGACTAGCCCAGAGAGGAAGACAAATCGCGATGCCGAGCGGTAACTCAGGATGACGGATAAAAAGAAAGCCCTCCTAAAGCATTTGCTCTAAGAGGGCTGACGAAAATTGATATGATACCACGGAGGGCTGCTTATGAGTGATTGTACTGTATATATCGACGAAGCTGGAGATCTTGGCTACCAGCGCGGAACCAGGTGGTTCGTGCTCTCCGCTGTAATTGTGGAGAAATCCAAAGAAAGGCATATTCGCGACACGATGGCGCAGATAAAAAGGCGTCTGAATGTTAACGAAATCCATCTTCGCAAAATCACGGACTTTTACAAACGGGCGTATGTTGTGCAAGAGCTGAGCGAAGAAGACTTCCGATACGCAAACGTCATCGTTGATACAAACAAATTGAATCTCGCAATGCAATCATCATCTTCCGTTGCGTATAACTATATTTGTCGAATGCTTTTAGAACGCGTATCATGGCTTTTGCGAGATTCACATCAAACCGGGGATATCGTGTTGTCCGCCAGAGGTACATCTAGGGACGGAGAGCTAATTGCATACATTACAGATCAACTTATCCCATACGCCAATAACGAGGTGGCAAATGTATTTAGGAAAATAACTGCCAAAACTTCTGCATCCTGGGAGTTACTTCAATTAGCTGATGTGTGCGCAACGACCATGTTTCTAGCCTATCAGCAAAACGGCTGGGGTTTCTGCACCCCATGCTATTCCCGCGTGTTGCAAAATCATTTATATTCCAGAAACGGGAATTATGAAAGCTATGGAATGAAGTACTTCTCCGCCGACATGAAGCCAGATCGAAACGAGCTCAAAGCCTGCTGGGTTTGCGCAAAAAAAGAAAGAACCCCCGGTGCGACTACCACGTGACTGTGCACGCTGGTTAAAAACCCTCGCATTCTCCGGCAGCGTTCTTTCACTTATAGTATATGCCAACCCTTGACTTATGTCAATTGTCAATACATACAAATGTGTGGATTTTGCGTTATACATTATTTCCCGGTTCAACCTTATCCTCAAATATCGTATAAGTTGTACAAATATTGTCAACCAACATCTATCTCGGATGCGCCAACATCCAGCGCATAAAAAAGCCGCCTGAGTGCGCCAACACCCAGACGGCAAGCATACATGAAACCCAAGT
>CAZYTE010000036.1:0-12626 GCA_964649425.1 uncultured Oscillospiraceae bacterium | reverse complement strand
CGGCACACCGAAGGTCACAGTAGTTGAAACAGTATCTGATTTCACCAAAGAAGAGATATACGCTTATGCAGCCGCAGCGGAACAGCTCTCGGAGCATCCTTTGGGAAAAGCAATCGTTCGCTGTTACAAGCAGGAATCAGTTGCTCCCATTGCACATGCGGAACAGTTCACCATGATTCCGGGTGAAGGTGTAACTGCTGTTGTAAATGGAAAAACGATCAGGGCCGGTAATCTGAAACTCCTTCAGGGTATTTCTGTGTCTCATTCTCTTGCTGTTGCAGCAGGAAAGCATCTGAGTGAAGGATGCACCGTTATCTATATCGCTGTTGATGATGCGCTGGCGGGATATGTTGTCCTGGCAGATACCGTGCGTCAGGAAAGCGCTGCCATGATACGGGGCATTCATGCTCTTGGCGTTCAGCCCGTTCTCCTCACCGGCGATAATCAGAACGCGGCCAAAGCAATCGGCAATCAGCTCGGTATCACTGAAATCCATGCTAACTGTTTGCCGGAGGATAAGCTTCATCATATCGGTGTATATCAGGAAAACGGGAATGATGTCTGCATGATTGGTGACGGCATCAATGATGCACCTGCCCTCAAGAAAGCAAATGTGGGAATTGCTATGGGCGGTGTTGGCAGTGATATTGCTGTTGATGCGGCAGACATTGCCTTGGTGGATGACGATATCAAGGAGCTTCCTCATTTGCTTGCTCTGTCCAAGAAGATGATGACGACCATTAAGCTCAATCTCGGCTTCTCTATGGGACTGAACTTCCTTGCAATCGCTTTGGCGATCACCGGTTTGCTCGGCCCGGTTGTAGGTGCATTGGTTCACAACGCAGGTTCTGTTATGGTTATCATCAATTCCGCATTACTGCTTCGTTGGAAAATGCGGTAATGTAAGTTTCTATTGAACACTTACGGGCTTTGGGTTTCAAATTCAATTTGACTAAATCAAGCACCCGTGCTTTAATATCCCTGTAATTGTTCTGCAAGAGAGGAGTACTGCCATGAAAGAAGCAAGTATTGACAGCCTTAATTTTAACCCCATGACCCTGATATCCGATGAATGGATGCTGCTGACCGCCGGCACAAAGGACACAGGCTTCAACTCCATGACCTGCAGCTGGGGCCATCTGGGCTCTATCTGGGGGCATTACAGCGCAGTCTGCTATGTGCGCCCCCAGCGCTACACCAAGGAATTTGTGGACAGAGAAGATCTCTACACCCTCAGCTTTTTCTCTGCCGACTATAAGAAGGACATGGCCTACATCGGCTCCCACTCCGGCAGAGATGAGGACAAGCTAGCCGCCACCGGCCTGACCGCCGTCTCCGAAGAAGGTTATACCTACTATAAGGAGGCAAAGCTTGTGTTGGTCTGCAAAAAGCTCTATCGGGCACCCATTAAGGAAGAGTGCTTCATCGATAAGTCTGTGGTGGATAGCTGCTACCCAGAAAAGGACTTCCACGATATGTACATCGGCGAAATCGTAAAGGTTTTGGTTGCTGAATAACAAAAAAAGAACCGACTGCGTCGGTTCTTTTTATTTTTAATACACCTTTTTACCGCCAAGGTAAGTGGCAAGAACGGGAATATCCTTAATTCTTTGCACATCCACATCAAAGGGATTATCTCCAAGAACAACAAAGTCGGCCAACATACCGGGGACAATTCTGCCCTTGATATTCTCCTCAAAGCTGGAATAAGCTCCGGCGGAAGTGTAACTGTCCAGCGCCTCCTGCACGGTGAAAGCCTCCTCCGGCAGATAGGGTTCAGCGCTGCCCTTGAGGTCCTGCCGGGTCACAGCGCACTGTATACCGCCCAGGGCAAAGGGCAGCTCAACCGGGCAGTCCGTGCCATTGCTGACAGTGGCGCCCTTTTTCGCAAGTGTCTTCCAGTTATAGCTGGTCTTTGCCAGTTCCTCACTTATGCGCAGGGGCAGAATGTGAATGTCATAGTCCAAGAAAATGCTCTGGGCATACACATGGAGCTTCAGTTCTGCAATTTTGTTCAGCTGCTCTGGTCTGCTTATCTGACAGTGGACAATGCCATGGCGATGGTTTTCTCTGGGGCATTCTTTCAGGGCCTTGTCTATGGCGGAGAGCACCCTGTCCAGACAGGCGTCACCGATGGCATGGATGGCCACCTGCATACCATTTCGGTTGGCATAGTCTATCATCTCGTCAAAAGTCTGCTGAGAGAAAACCGGAATTCCGCAGCCCTCGGCGTCGGCATAATTCTCGCTGATGAAAGCGGTTCTTGGCCCCAGCGCACCGTCACCCAGCATTTTTAAAGGCCCCATTTTGTAAAGCTCGGAGCCCGTGCCGGTGACATTTCCGGACTCGGCATAGGCTTTCAGTTCATCCAAAGATGTGAAGTTTGCCTGCTCATAAACACGGACCGTCAGTTCCCCGGCCTGCTCCAATTCCTTGTATGCCTCGTCGATTTTCTGCCAGGGCACATTTGAAAAAACACAGTAATCATCGGTCTGGCTGCTGGTGACACCAAAAGAGTTGAGAGCCCGGCAGGCAGATCGAATCATATCCTTCAGCTCTTCCTTGCCGGGTGCGGGGATGGAATTATACACGAGCTCCAAAGCATTGTCGAAAAACAGGCCGTTGAGCTCCCCATTTTCTATGCCTACGCTGCCGCCCTCAGGCTGCGGGGTATCGGCACTGATACCCAGAAGCTCCAGTGCTTTGCTGTTGACTGCCAAAGCGTGACCGCAGGCGCGGACAGCGCAGATGGGAACTTCCTTTGAGGCTCTGTCCAGATCCCAGCGATTGGGCATACGCTTTGCATCGGAGAAATAATCCTGATTCCAGCCTCTGCCCACGATCCATATCCTGTGGCTGTTCTCCTCACAAAAGGCTCTCAGATAGCTGACCAAGTCCTCAATGCTGCCCGTATGCTCGTTAAGGGCGGCATTTTTTAGCGTCTGACCATAGCTGAGCAGATGCATGTGGCTGTCATTGAAGCCGGCGCAGACAAAAGCGCCGTTCAGGTCAATTGTCTCCCCTGCGCCCAAAGCCAGAGCATCTTCATTTGTTCCGGCGAAAATGAATTTATCGCCCTCTATGGCAAAAGCCTGACACAGGGGCAGCTGCCCGGTGTAAACAGAGCCGTTATAAAAAACTGTTTTCATGGTTTATCTCCTGCTTAGATATACTCTGCATTCGTAGGGTCTTAGCATTTTTATAGGCTCGGGGTAGTTTGTCAGAAGGAGCTGGGCAGAATCGAGGTCAAAGCCTGCGGGAATTTTGGGCTTTATGGCCTTGTCCGCAAAGGAGCAGATAACCAGCAGCTTTTCGCTGTCCGTCTCTCTGCTGTAAACATACTGCTTTGAATCCATAGGGAAATGCTCTTTATATGTGCCGTGGCGCACCACCGGCAGAGACCTCCTCAAGGCTATTGCCCTGCGGTAGAAATTCAAAATGGAGTCCGGGTCCTTTTCCTGAGCCGCCACATTGATCCTCTTATAATTCTCGTTGGCATAGAACCAGGGCTTGCCGGTGGTAAAGCCCGCATTTTCTGTATCGTCCCACTGCACCAGAGTTCTGGCCGAATCACGGGAGGAGCGCCACATTTTTTTGAGCCTTTCCTCAGGGGATTTATTCAGGCTGCTGTGGGCATAGGTGTAGCGGGTCTGCACATCCTCGTACATCTCAGCGTCCTCCGGCCGCCAGTTGAGCATGCCGATCTCCTGACCCTGATAGATGAAAGGTGTGCCCTGCTGGAACAGGAAGCTTGCCGCCAGCATCTTGCCGCTTTCCGCCCAGAACTTCTCGCTGCCGTAGCGGGAGATGATGCGGGGATGGTCGTGATTTTCAAGGTAGAGCATATTCCACGCCCTGCCGTCCAGCTTGTTCTGCCAGTTGGAAAAGGCTCTCTTTAACCGGCGCAGGGAGAACCTTGTGGGCATATAGTCTGTAAACAGGCAGTCAGCGCACTGACACTGGAACTGAATCATCATGTCGATCTGACCCTTTTCCTCGTCAATATACTTCAGTGCCTGCTTGGGCCAGACCAGCGGTGCTTCTGCCAGAGTGAAGCAGTCATAATGGTCGAACACATCCCGCTTGAACTCCGCCAGATACTCATGGATATGCGGGCCGTGGTTATAGTTGGGCATGCCTTTATAGATTGGGAAAAGGTGGTCATCCGGCAGGCCCTCTTTTTTGGATATATAGGTGATTACATCCTCTCTGAAGCCGTCCACGCCCATGTCCAGCCAGAAGCGGAGAATTTTCTTCACTTCCTCACGAACCAAAGGATTGTCCATATTCAAATCCGGCTGCTTCACGGCGAAAAGATGGAGATAATATTCGCCTCGCTCCTCATCCCAGGTCCATGCCTTGCCCTCGAAGTTGGAATCCCAGTTGTTGGGCAGCTTGCCGTTCTTCCCGGCGGGCCGCCAGATATAATAATCGGTGTAGGGTGCGATGCGCTTGCGGCTCTTCCGGAACCACTCATGCTCATCACTGGTGTGGTTGACCACCAGATCCATGACCAGCTTCATGCCCCGCTGATGCACGCCCTCCAGAACTTTTTTGAAAGCCTCCATGCCGCCGAACTCCGGGGCGATATCCATGTAGTCGGCAATATCATAGCCGCAGTCCGCACCGGGGGATGGATATATAGGGGAGAACCAAATACCGTCACAGCCCAGGCTCTTTATATAATCCAGCTTTTCCAGCACGCCCCAGAGATCGCCCATGCCGTCGCCATCGCCGTCTTTGAAGCTGCGGGGCCATATCTGGTAGAACACCATGTCCTTATACCAGCGTTTTCTTTCCATATTCATCCCTCCCAGCTAAGTTATATCATTGACAGGTATAAAATGCCACGATAAAATGTATAAAAAGGGAGGTTTTGCCATGAAATTTACCATTCCCGAGAGGATGCTGATGGGCGTCTCCACCGCCTCAATGCAGATAGAAGGCGGAAATCTGGACACAAACTGGAACGACTGGTACTCCAGAGGCTTTATAACAGACGGCACCGACCCCGCCACCGCCAATGACCACTGGGAAAAGTGGCGCGAGGACACGGCTATCATGAAAGAAATGGGCCTGCAGCTCTACCGCTTCAGCGTGGAGTGGGCAAGGCTTATGCCTGCCCCCGGGCAGGTGAATGAAAGCGCCGTTGAACGCTATCGGCAGGAGCTTGTGCTGCTGAAAGAGCACGGCATCCGTCCGCTGCTGACCATCCACCATTTTTCAAACCCCATGTGGTTTGAGGAAAAGGGAGCATTTGAAAAGCGGGAAAACCTCAGCGATTATCTTGATTTGGTGGAGCTGGTAATTGACCGCTTCGGCGATCTGTGCAGCGACTACATCACCATAAATGAGCCCAATGTCTATGCTGTCAATTCCTGGTTCTTCGGTCTCTGGCCTCCCGGAAAAAAGGACGTGGGCGTGACCCTTTCCGTCATGGAGAATCTGGCTTACTGCCACATCAAGGCCTATAACATCATCCACGAGAAGCGCAAGGCCATGGGCTATTCCGATACCATGGTGGGCTGCGCCAACCATCTGCGTGTTTTCGCCCCCAAGAATCCCGGTAACCCTTGGCACCGGTTAGGTTCAAAGCTGACTGCATTCCTGTTTCAGGACGCGCTGACCCAAGCCATGACGCTGGGCAAGTTCCCCTTCCCGCTGAAAAACTTCGGCAAGTTCCCCAGGGGTGAATACACCGACTTCATCGGCCTGAATTACTACACCCGCTCCACCGTTGAGGGCATCGGAGACGGAGTCCGGGAGAACAGCCCCCGCAACGACCTCGGCTGGGAGATATACCCCCAGGGCTTGGTGGACTGCGCAAGACAGCTTTACAATGTGCTGCCCCGGCCCATATGGGTGACGGAAAACGGCACCTGCGACAACGATGACCGCTTCCGCTGCCTCTACCTCTACGAGCACCTGCATGCCCTGAGCACATCCGGCCTGCCCTTTGAGCGCTATTACCACTGGTGCTTCTGCGATAACTTCGAGTGGGTGGAGGGAAACTCCGCCAAATTTGGTCTTGTGAGTGTTGATCCAACCAGCCGGAAGCGAAGCGTTAAAAATTCCGGCAGATTCTATTCCGAAATAATTAAAAACGGCGGCGTTACCGAGGAAATGTATGAAAGCTTCGTTGCGCCGCAGGAGTATGATATAAGATGATTGAATATAAGAACGGCGTATTTGCTCTCCATGGCGAGGGCTTTTCCTGCCTGATAAAGGTCAATGCCTACGGTCTGCCTGAGCTGCTCCACTTCGGTGAGCCGGTGCAGACTGAGGACAGTGATGCTTTTATCTGCTGTCAGGGGTTGGGCTGGGGTGAATCCGTACTGCTCAATGACGCGGATACAGGCAGCTGCCCGGATGCCATGCCCCTTGTGTGGAGCGGCTCCGGGAGAGCTGACTATCGGGAGAGCCCCCTTGAGCTGGCCGGCATCTCCACCGATTTTCGCTATGAGGGCTTTGAGATTTTTCAGGGCATCGCTCCAATGGAAGGCGGCCTGCCGCAGGCAAAGGGCGCGGAGCAGACTCTGAAGCTTGCATTTACCCAGAGCGGTGCCGAACTCAGCCTGTATTTCAGCCTTTTTGGCGGAGCACTGACCCGCCGCAGTGTTCTGAAAAACACCGGTGAAAATCCCATGACCGTCACAAAGCTGATGAGCAGCCTGATGGATATTTACGGCGAGTACGAAATAAGTACCTTTGATGGCGGCTGGATTGCCGAGATGCGAAAGCACACTGTGCCTGTTTCTGAAAACCGGGTGGTCAACGAGAGCGTCACCGGCTTTTCCTCCCACCGGCACAACCCGGGATTCCTGCTCCATGAGGCAGAATGTACCGAGGATTTCGGCCGGGTCTACGGCTTTAACCTTGTGTACTCCGGCAACCACTATGCCGCCGCCCAGCGCTCCCTGCAGGGCTTTAACCGGGTCGTTCAGGGCATCTCCCCCTCGAACCTCCTGAAAGTATTGCAGCCCGGGGAGATTTTTGAGACGCCTGAGGCTGTCATGGCTTTTTCCGATCACGGCTTCAGCGGTCTTTCCAAAAAAATGCACGCCTTTGTAAACCGCTGCATTATCCCCGGATTCTGGCAGGGAAGGCAGCGGCCGATCCTGTTCAACAGCTGGGAAGGCTGTATGTTCGACTTTAACCACAGCCGCCTTGTGGGTCTTGCAAAGGATGCCAAGGCCTTGGGCTGTGAGCTCTTTGTACTGGATGATGGTTGGTTTGGTCAGAGAAATGACGATACCGCCGGTCTGGGCGACTATAATGTGAACACAAAAAAGCTCCCCCATGGTCTGAAAGGCCTTGGAGAGCAGATCAATAAAATGGGTATGGAATTTGGCCTTTGGTTTGAGCCCGAATCTGTGAACATGGATTCCGAGCTCTACCGCAGCCACCCGGACTGGGCATTGACAGACGGATTTGAGCCTCTCACCGGCCGCCACCAACTGCTGCTGGATCTGACAAAGGCAGAGGTTCGGGACTACATAGTTGAAAATGTGGGCCGCACGCTGGACAATGCCCCCATCACATATGTAAAATGGGACATGAACCGCCACAGCATCGCCCTCGGCACAAAGGCCCATGACTATATTCTGGGTCTTTATGATGTGCTGGGCAGGATATTTGATCCCCGCCCCCATATTTTGCTGGAGAGCTGTTCCTCCGGCGGCAATCGCTTTGATCTGGGCATGCTGTGCTACGGCCCTCAGATCTGGTGTTCGGACAACACCGACCCCGTTGAGCGGCAGATAATTCAGGAAAACCTCTCCTATCTCTACCCCCAGTCCACTTTCGGTGCCCATGTCAGCGCCGCGCCCCACGCCCAGACTCTCCGTTCCACCCCACTATGCACAAGGGGCAATGTGTCCTTCTTCGGCTGTCTGGGCTATGAGCTGGATCTGAAGCACCTTTTGAAAATCGAAAAAGATCAGATCAGGGAGCAAATCGCCTTTTATAAAACCCACAGGCAGGTTTTCCAGTTTGGTACCTTCCACCGCCTGAAAAAGGGCTGGCAGGTCTCCGAAGGAAAAACAACTCTGGCAGCTGTGTTCCGCAGCTTAGTGCATGCAGCTCCCCCTTATGAGCTACTGCGGCTGAAAGGGCTGGACTCCCGCAAACGCTATCATTTCAGCACTTATGGTCAAAAGCTCCGTGTAGGCCAGTTCGGCAGTCTGGTAAAACACGTGGCCCCGGTAAACCTGAACCCAAATGGTGTGATTCTCCGCACCGCCGACCGGCACATCACCCTGCCGGATGGCGCACAGGAACTTCACGCCTCCGGCGCGGCTTTGATGGCAGGCATCCGTCTGCTGCCTCTGTTTCGAGGCACCGGCTATGACGCAAACCAGCGCACCCTCACCGACTTTGGTTCTGAACTATTTATAATTGAGGAGGAAAGCTGCAATGAAAACAACTGAGCAGCGCAACCACATATGCTTTGGTCTGGGCACTGTGGGCAGAGATATGTTTTACGCATTTGAGGCGAACACCCTGCTGTTCTTTTTATCCGATGTTCTCAGCCTGGATGTCTGGGTATTTGCGGCCGCCAGCCTTGTTCTCTCCGTAATGAGAATTTTTGATGCCCTCAACGACCCTATAACCGGCTTTGTCATTGACAATATCCGCTCTCCCTGGGGCAAGTTCAAGCCTGCCATCCTTGTGGGCGGCGTGCTCAGTGCCATCCTCTCGGTCATTCTATTCTCCGGCATCGGCAGCGGCTGGAGCTTTGTCATCATCTTCGGCTTTGCCTATCTGCTGTGGGACATCACCTACGGCATAAATGACATCGGCTACTGGACCTTGCTGCCGGTTCTGTCCTCAGATCAGAAGCAGCGCGAAAAGACCGGTGCCTTTGCAAGAATCTGCGCCAATGTGGGCATGTACATAGTGATGGTTGCATGGCAGCCTGTCACCAGTGCCCTGGGCAACACCCCCGAAGTCTGGAGAAACTGCGCAATTGTGATCTCCATTGTCTACCTCCTGGGCCTGCTTTTCCCCCTGCTGGGCGTAAAGGAAAAGAGAGTTGCCATGGAAAAGCAGGAGTCCACCTCTGTAAAGCAGATGTTCCGCGCCCTGCTTAAAAACGACCAGCTCATGTGGACAACCCTTTCAATGGCACTCTTTATGGTTGGCTACTGCACCACGGTCAATTTCGCCATTTACTACATGAAATACCTTTTCGGCAATGAGAGTATGTATGTGGTTCTGGTTGCCGTGGTTGGCGTTGCTCAGCTTGGCACGCTCTCAGTCTACCCTGCAGTTGCCCGCCGCATGAACCGCCGGCAGATGTACACCATGGCAACTATTCTGGTGCTCATCGGCTACGGCATATTCTTCTTTGCCGAAATCTCCATTGCCCTCATCGTTCTGGGTGCGGTCCTGGTTTTTGTGGGCCAGGCCTTTATCCAGACCCTTATGCTCATGTTCCTTGCCGACACCGTTGAATACGGTGCATGGAAGCTGGGCAAGCGCAATGAAGCCATCACCTTCTCCGTTCAGCCGCTTATCAACAAGATAGGCGGGGCTCTTGCCACCGGCATCGTCAGCATGACCCTGATAATTTCCGGTATCAAGGTGGACGGCGGCACAGTCGATGCCATCGGCCCCGAGGGTCAGCTCATTGTAAAGCTTGCCATGTTTGCCATCCCTCTGCTGATGATCATCGCGGGCTACATCGTATATCTGAAAAAATACAAAATCAGCGAGGAGTATTACGCCAATATCCTTAAAGATCTTGAAAGCGCAGAAAATGTATAAGACCAGTCCCTGACCAGCAGGTCAGGGATCTTTTATGAACTAAATGTAACAATTATCTTATTATATTGACAATGGCTCGCCCTTGTCCTATAATATATTCAGGTACCTGAACATATTATAGGAGAGGAGAATGTCAATGATTATTGAACAGAGATTAATGAGAAATCTTATGCGCGCCTGCGGTGCTTCCCGCAGACTCAAGGGCAAATCTGAAGACAGCGCCATGCCGAAAGGCAGAGGCTTCGGTCACATTCTTGACCTGCTTTCCGAAGAGGGAATGAGCCAGCAGCAGATCGCCGCAGCTCTGGATATAAGAGCCCAGTCCGTTTCCGAGGCCATTGCGGTTCTTGAAAGCCGCGGCTTTATCCACAAGGAGGCAAGCCCCACCGATAAGCGCATGACCCTGATTTTTATTACCCCGGAGGGCGAAAATCGCCGCCGGGAGATTTTCGAGGAGCGCAAGGCTCATGCCATCGAATTTTTTTCCGTACTGAACGAGGAGGAAAAGGAGCAGCTTCTTCACCTGCTTGAGAAAATGAACTCGGCCCACGCCGACAAAAAGGAGGAGCTCTAATGGGGGGCTTTGGTGGGCAGAACATGCCCTACAGCCATGAAGGCGTAGCCGCCCCCAAGAACATCCATGATATCTCCCGTTATTTAAAAGAACTGCTGGGTGGATTCTTTGTCCGCTTTGCATACATCGTAAAGCTGGTATGGAATACCGGACACTGGATTTTATTTTTGTTAAGTTTTGTCGCCCTGTTCAAGGGCCTTAGTCCTGTTATCGGAGCCCTTATTTCTCAGGGCATACTCAATGAATTGCAGGAGATCATCCGCGCAGGCTGCCTGCCCCGCGGCGATTTCTGGAGCTCCAGCGTCTTTTTCCTGCTGGTGTTCCTGTTTGTATATAAGATTCTGGTTCAGATCATCAACGATTTGAGCCGCGCCCTCAACCGCATTGCCGGTGAAAAAGTGGTAAAGCAGGTCAAGCTGCAGATCATGGAAAAGTCCAAGACCCTGGACCTAGCCTCTTTTGATGACTCCGCTTTTTACGAAAAGATGGAAAATGCCAGCCGTGAAGCCGGCAGCCGTCCGCTGACCATTCTTTCCGAGACCTTCAGTGTTATCAGCGCTGTAATTGAGCTTGCATCCTATCTGGTGATACTTTTTGCCGCTCCCGGTCTCACCTGGGCAAGCCTTGTTATTATTGCGGTTTCCATACCCTCTGCGGTTATCAACTTTATCTACCGCAAGAAAAATTTCCGGTACATGCGCCACCGTTCCAAGGAGCGCAGGCAGATGAACTATTTTTCCGATCTGCTGGTGAATAAGGACCTTGTTAAAGAGCTGCGCATCTTTGACTTGGGCGACACCTTTATAAACCGCTATTTGGCAGTGTTTTCCGGGTACTACAAGGGTCTGCGCCGCCTGATTCTGGGCGAGAGCGCATGGCACATCGCCATAGGTATTGTGTCCTCGGTCACTAACCTTGTGTTCTACGCCATCATTGCCATGCAGGTATTCTCCGGCGAGATCATGATAGGCGACTACACCCTCTACACCGGAGCCATTGCCTCCGTTGCCGCCTGCATCAACACCCTCATCACTTACTCCGGCAACATCTATGAGGGCACCCTGTTTGTCGACAATCTCATCTGCTTCATGGATGAGGAGCAGAGCATTGTGCCGCAGCTGGAGGATGCCATTGAGGTCAGGGAAAATCAGGCACACAGCATTGAGTTTGTGGATGTGAGCTTCCGCTACCCCGGCACGCAGAGAGATGTGCTGCACAAGGTGAATCTGAAAATCAATCCCGGTGAGACTGCCGCCGTTGTGGGTCTCAACGGTGCGGGAAAAACCACTCTTATCAAGCTGCTCATGCGGCTTTATGACCCCACTGAGGGTGTGATCCTGCTGGACGGCAGAGACATTCGGGATTATGATCTGAAAAGTCTGTACAGGAGCTTCGGCATAATCTTTCAGGATTTCGGCAAGTACGCCGTCAGCGTGGAGGAGAATATCCGCTTTGGCGCCATCCACAAGCAGCATGAGCCTGATGATATTCAGCAGGCTGCCCGTCAGAGTGCTGCTGCCGACTACATTGAGCGCCTGCCCGATGGCTTTGGCACTCCGCTGATGCGCATCTTTGAGGAAAACGGCATGGAGCTGTCTCTGGGCCAGTGGCAGAAGCTGGCCATTGCCAGAGCTTTCTACGCGGATTCCGATATCCTCATCCTGGATGAACCCACCGCATCCCTTGACCCCCTTGCCGAGCAGGAGATCTTCAATCAGTTCGATGCGCTGCGCAATGACAAAACCAGTATTTTCGTCTCCCACCGCCTGAGCAGCGCAACCCTGGCAGACCGGATAATCGTTCTGGAGAACGGCGGCATCATCGAAAACGGCAGCCACGCAGAGCTCATGGAGCTGGGCGGAAAATACTGTGAGCTGTTTTCCACCCAGGCCAAGCGCTACGGCCCGGATGCCGCATAAAAGCAATAAAAACCACCGAGTTTCTCGGTGGTTTTCGTTTTATTAATTACCAGTTTTCCTTGCGCAGCTCGAAGTAAGCCTTGGGGTGCTTGCATACGGGGCACAGGTCGGGAGCGGCAGCGGAAACTACCAGATGACCGCAGTTGCGGCACTCCCACATAACAACGCCGGCCTTCTCGAAAACAGTCTTGGTCTCAACATTGTTCAGCAGGGCGCGGTAGCGCTCCTCGTGGGTCTTCTCAACGGCAGCCACGCCGCGGAACTGCTCCGCCAGATCATGGAAGCCTTCCTCATCGGCCTCCTTGGCCATACGGTCATACATATCGGTCCACTCATAGCTCTCGCCCTCAGCAGCGTGGAGCAGG
>CAZYTE010000035.1:0-12793 GCA_964649425.1 uncultured Oscillospiraceae bacterium | reverse complement strand
GCTTGCCGGTGTAGAAGGGGTGGCAGTTGGAGCAGATCTCAACAGTGATCGGGGGCTTGGTGGAGCCGGTCTCGATAACTGCACCGCATGCGCAGCGGATGGTAGTGGGCTGGTAATTAGGATGGATTCCTTCCTTCATGGTAAATACTCCTCATCATCTTAGGCTGTCTTGATTGTACCGAAAAAGGTATAGTTACAAGACGCACCTTGGATTGTAGCACAGGTAAAGCTCCATTGCAAGCAGTTTTTACTTATTTTTCAAAGAAACTGTCTGGGCCTTACCCACCGACAAAAAGTAGAGCACACACTCCTTCACCCGCTTGCCGCAGATGCGCTGCAGGGCTGAGGCATAGGAGCTTATCTGGGGAGTGTACAGCTTCACTTTTTCCTCAAGCTGCTGAGCATTTCGGATCATGTCTGTCTTATAATCAATGACCACGAGCTCGCCCGCTTCCTCTATGAAGCAGTCCACAACACCCTGTAACAGCAGCTGCTCACCCTGAGCCACGCCGAAAACTTCTGCCGCGTCACACAGCAGGGAGAACTTAAATTCACGCTGCATCTTATCCGCCGTCAGCATCCTCTTTCCAAGCGATGACGCGAAGAGACCGTATATTGCCTCCGCATCCACGGCTTCAGCTTCCCGCTCAGTCATGAACTTTGCCGCTTTCATGCGCCGTATCTCAGCCCGGATTTCCTCCAGACTGCCGGTCTTTGAAAAGTCCATATACTGCAAAACCAGGTGGGTGGCGCTGCCCCGCTCCGCTCCAGTCAGCGGTCTCTCCTGTCGGGAAAGGTCGGGCATCCTGAACATCCGGGCTTTTCCCGGAGCAAGACTCTGAGCGTCCTCATCCCGCTCCGCTCTGCCCTTGAGTTCGGTGGAGGTTATCTTGGAGGGCAGCTCCTCCGCTTCCTTATAGGGATAGCTGAAGCTGAGGCAATGCCGCAGCTTTTCGGCAAAGGCCGGGTCTGCTTCGCAGTGCCGGCTCTCATCGCCGCTCATATCAGTCCTGCCCTGCTCATCGCAGATGCTCATGGCAATATGCGCTCCACCGTCTGCCAGAGCTGCCCAGATGAGCCAGTCGGCATAGCCGGACGCCCCTGCCAGCACCTCCGGCGCCATGGGTACACTCACCGATGCGGCCGCCTTTTCCAGCTTCTTTTCCGCATCTTTTACAACGGCTGTCATGAAAAGCCGCTCCCTGGGCCGGGTCATGGCCACATACAGAAGCCGCATTTCCTCTGACAGGGTTTCCTTTTCCAGACGCAGCTTTATGGCGTTTCTGGCAAGGCCGGGATACTCCACTCTTCGCTCAAGGTCAATTACCTTGGGGCCAAGGCCCAACTCAGGGTGGATAAGCACTGTCTCCATACCATCCCGCTTGTTGAACTGGCGGGCTGTGTCGCAAAGAAAGACCACCGGAAACTCCAGTCCCTTGGACTTGTGTATGGACATGATCTGCACAGCCGAGCCGCCCTCGGCACCTAAACTGGGTTCCACGCCCCGCTCTTCCTGCTTTCGCAGGTACTGTACGAAGCGGTGAAGACCCCGGTAGCCTGAGCCCTCGAAGCGCTCAGCCAGTTCAATGAGCTCCATGAGCCTTGCCCTGCGCTGCATTCCGTCAGACATGGCGCTGCAGATCGCCGTCATATCCAGTCTGTCGATGAGCAGCCATGTAAGCTCCGCCGCCAGCATATCCGGTGCGATGCTGCGAAGCTCATTAAGCTCGTCCACAAATTTTCTGCACTTTTCATCCTGCTCTGCTTTCAGACAGAGGGCCGAGTAGAAATCTCCCTTTTTATCGCCGCTGCGGATATCCGAAAGCTCATCTGCCGAGAAACGATAGGCAGGTGAGCGCAGAACCGCGATAAGGGGGATATCCTGATGGGGGTCGTCAATTACTGCCAGCATGGATATCATCGTGGAGACCTCCACGGAGCTGAAGAAATCCCCGCCCTGACCCGCCGCCACCGGCACGCCCAGCTGGGCAAGCTCCCGGCGGTAGATACCGCCGATGGTGTTGGCCGAGCGCAGAAGAATACAGATGTCGGAATACTCCATGGGCCGCTGCACTCCCCGGTCGGTGACAGGTGTGCCGCTCTCCACAAGGCTTTTGATCTTTTGAGCAACCATCCTTGCTTCCAGGGCGGTCTTGTCGGGGCTGTCCTCGCTTTCATCGCCCCGGTTCAAAGGCAGCAGCAAAAGCTCGGGCTTGGGGACCCTGCCCTCATAAGCGGCTCCCAATTTCAGGGCTGCCGCCTCATCATAATCTATTTCACCCAAGGCTCTGGACATGCACAGACCGAATACCGCATTGGCTCCCTGCAGGATCTCATCTCTGGAACGAAAATTTTCCTGCAGCATGATGCGCCGGGGCTCTCCCGGGGCTGCCTGCCGGTAGTCCGGGTAGCTGAGGTACTTTTCGGTGAATATCCCCGGATCCGCCAGACGGAAGCGGTAGACCGACTGCTTCACATCGCCCACCATAAAGAGGTTGCTGCCCTTTTGGGATACGGCTCTGAAAATGCTGTCCTGCACCCGGTTTACATCCTGATATTCGTCCACCATTATCTCCGTATATCTCCGGGAGATACGCTGAGCAAGCTCGGTGGGCTCGTCATTTTCGTCTGTCAGCAGCCTTGCGGTCAGGTGCTCAAGGTCTGCGTAGTCAACCAGACCGGCACGGCGCTTCTCCCGGCTGTACTCCCGGTCAAAATCCAGCGTCAGGCGAAGAAGCGCTTCCATAGCATCCGCGCTGCCGCCCAACTCTCCCAGAAGCTTCTCAGAGGAAGCGGACAAAGCCTTGCCGATACCCTCAATGGTCTTTTTGCAGGCATCCCGGCGGGCCTTTACCTTGTCGGAAAGGGCAGGGTCGGGGGAATTTCTCAGAACGCCCAGTTTGGGGGCTTCAAAGGGGAAGCAGGCCCGGCTTTTGTTCCAGCCCAGCTTCAGGCATCTTGCCAGCTCACGGACAAACTCGGCATAGCTGCTGATGCAGTCCATATAGGCCTTGCTGATTTTTTCGTTCTGAGCCATTTCTTCCATGAGACGGTCCAGTTCTTTGCTCCAGTAGTCGGCACTCTGCTTCGCCCAATTGAGGATTTCCTCGCCCCATGGAGTCTGAGCTGCATCCTCAAAGCCGGTGCGAAACCGAACAATCTGTTCCTCCGCCCACTTTTCCGGGCGGGCATGGCTCTGCATTTTGGCGTGGAGCTTCAGCACCAGGTCAGAAAGCCTTCTGTCATCCCGGCCTGCGCCCACAGTGTCGGCCAGGTCTTTAAAACCGGGGCAGTCATCGATTTTATCGTAGCGCTCGTCCATTACTCTCTCAAGGCAGGAAGCCATCATGGATGAGGCTCTGTCATCATCAACCACCTTGAAATCCGGGCTCAGCCCCGCAAGGTGGCTGTGCTCACGGAGAACGGATGAGCAGAAGCTGTGGATGGTACCTATCTGTGCTCTCTGGCACAGGGCGCTCTGACGGCGCAGACGGCGATTGCCCGGGTCCTCAGCCAGACGCTGTGCGATCTCGTCCACGATTCTGCCCCGCAGCTCTCCTGCGGCTGCTCTGGTGAAGGTGATTATCAGAAAGCTGTCAAGGTCGGCAGGCTTTTCGCTGTCCAGAATATAGCCCATAAGCCGCTCTGTCAGAACTCTGGTCTTGCCGCTGCCGGCACCGGCTGACACCAGTACGGCGCTGCCTCTGGTTTCAATGGCCTCTCTCTGGGAGGCTGTTGGTTTAAAAGCCATTATTCCCGACCTCCTTCCATCTTGCTCCACACTCTGTCGGCGCCGAGCTTGGGCTGGAAGCGGCAGCTTTCTCCGTTCTCGCCGTCGCTGAAGTGGCAGAGCTTGAAATAGTCGCAGTGCAGGCATGCATTCTCCTGCTGGCTGCGGTAAAAGGGATCTGCCGCAATGGAACCCCGGCGAAGCTGGGCCGCCATTTCGGCAAGGTATTTCTTGATATGTCCGGACAAAACGGCCATCTTCTCCAGTGAGGCGACGGTGTTGCTGTCAGGCTTGCCGTACTTGAATTTCAGGGGGATATACTGTTTCTCGTCCCCGAATTCCCAGGCATTTATAAGGCTGTCCTCCTCCAGCACAAGGCCGCTGCGTCGAATGGCATCGCTGTGTTTTTTGGCGATCTCCTCGTCATCCGCATCCTCGGTGAGCGAAAGAATGGCGCTGCGGGCAGGCACATACATCACGCCTGCCGGCATTATCTCATAGCCATACCTTTGCCGCCCGCCCTCCTGCAAAGCAAAGAGGTACAGGAGCATCTGCAGGCCGGTGCCGTACCATACATCGGACATACTAAACTGCTTTTTGCCGGTCTTGTAGTCCACAACGCGAAGATACAGCTTACCGTCATGAAGCCAGCCGTCCACTCGGTCAGCAACTCCGGTGAGGGTCATGCTCTCTGCGCCCTCGCCCAGCTCCAAAGGTGCAATGTCGCTTGCCCTGGAAAAGTCCAGCTCAAAATCCAGCGGCTGAAAGCTGCTGCGGCGAAGCTCCGCCGCCATATCCGACACCACCTGATGCACATCCCGGCTCAGGCGCTTGAAGAGATACACGAAGCGGCTGCTCTTTTCCCGAAAATCGTTGAGCTCCAAGGCTACATAATTGTCAATATGTCGCTGGGTAATATCCCGCAGCTTTGCGTCATTCACTTTGGCAAAGCCGCCCAGAGCCCTCACATCCATGGCGGTGTGCTCCAGAACAAAGTGCATGAAGGTGCCGATCTCCGGCGGATGGAAGCCTGCGGGCTCGTGGGGCTTTGCTCTCAGACCATACTGGCAGAAGTAGGCAAAGCGGCACTGAGCAAACTTGTCTATTCTTGATGCGGAAAGCCTCAGCTTACTGCCGTAGAGCGCCTCCACCGCCCGGGGGGAGAGCTTGCCGCGGCTCATGTCGGCGGCTGCCCTGATGGTCTCGTAGCGCCCGGGCTCTTTTTCGGCAAAGTATTCTGCCGCCGCAAGGGCTGCGCCGCTGCCGCCTTTTACGGCATTTGCGGCCAGAGTCAGCGCCGGATCCGGCGCCGCCATGCGGCACTTGTTCAAATCGGAATTTTCCACATTCAGGCCAAAGAGGGCTCTTGCCCTGTTGAAAACAAAGGCCGGGCGCAGCTCATCCCCATCGCTGCTGCAGCCGGGGCAGCTCATGGTCAGGCTTTCCGAGGGCAGGCTCAGGCAGTTGTAGATGAGAGAAAACTCTCTCCACAGCTCGCTCTCCCCGCCGCCCAGGTCGATATCCATGGCAGCAAGGCGCTGCCGCTCCTCGCCGGAGAACATTCCGGCGCTCTCATCGGCCATGGGCAGGCGGTTATCCGAGCAGCCCAGAACAATGAGATGCTTTATATTGCGCCGGCGCATTCTGTCAAAATCACCGGCGGAGACCCTGTCCAGAGAGACAGGGATGCTTCCTATATCATACTTTGAGAGCATGGCTGAAAAGAGCTTTCCGTAGGCAGCCCTGTCCATCTCCGTATTACCCAGAATGGCGGCACTCTGCTCAATGGCTGAGAGGATAATGTCCCAGAGCTGCAGATATTCCCTGGCCTTGTCCTCATGGCCCGCACCGCTGAGCTGCTCAGCCCGCTCTGCCAGTTTTTCCGGCAGCTTCAGCTCTTCCATGAAGTCACTCAAGGCCTGCGCCTGCTCAAGGGCAGTAGCGGCCTCATGGCTGCGGTACTGGAAGTTGAGCAGGGGCCTTGCAAAACGGCAGCGCAGCTCATGTATTACGCTGAGCCTTTCCTCGGTCTGCTCATCATATTCACCGCCGTAGCCCTCGGGGTGCTGCTGCCAGCGGCCCTCACGCCGCCAGGCAGAGCCCCGAAGCTGCCATTTGAAGATATAGTCCGCCAGAGTGTCGCACTCTTCACGGCTGAGTGGGCTCAGGCCGGTACCCATGAAGCTTATCACATCGTCCACATCCCAGCCGCCCTCCATTATCTCATAGGCGCCGGCAATAAGAGCGGGCAGCGGTTTGGAGAGAAGCTCCGAGCGTCTCGTCACAAACAAGGGCACATCATAATGGCGGAAGCTGCTCTCAAGCAGGGCCCTGTAATCCTCAAAGCCACGGACGGCAACCGCAATATCTCTCCAGCGGCAGCCTTTTTCCCGCACCAGCTCCAGAGCCTTTGCAGCTGCCAGCTCACATTCCGCTGCCATGCTGTCGCAGCGCAGAAGCTCAATGGCACAGTCATCCCCCTTGTAGCCTGTGCCGGAGTAGCTGAACATATTGTCGGCAAAAAAGCGCAGTGACTCAGCCTTGCCGCCCTGGGGCTCCATTGTGACAATGCTTGTTTCCGCATTCATCTCCCGGGCAGCGGAGAGAAGCCGGAGCGCGCTTATGCGGGAAAGCTCATAAATCTCGCTGTCCCCCTCAAGGGAGTCAATGGTCAGGCACAGGCATATGTTCACGCCCTTTTTCAGCAGCGCCAGCAGTATCTCCTGCTCCTGCCGGGTAAAATCTATAAATCCGTCCACATAGATATGGCTGTTTTCATCGAGATCGCTTTCGGGTATAAGCTCTGCCAGAACGGACAGTCTATCAGCAGGGTCAGCATGTCCGTTTGCCACCACCGCGTCATAGCCCTCGGCTATGAGGGCAAGGTCAGAAAGCTTATCACCCAGCGGGCCGGGGCAGTTTTCTGACGCTGCCAGAAGCTGCTCAGAGCTTACGCAGGCGGTCTTTAATTCATCAATGGCGGATAAAAGCAGCTGCTGCAGCTCCGGCTTCCTGTATGCGGAGGAATAGAGCTTCAGTCTTCCGGATACGGACTGGAGCGCCAGCATCATGCACAGCAGCCTGCCGCCCTTGTCCAGATAGGGCGCGGCACCGCCCCCCTGCTGGCTCATTATACGCCGGGCAAGGCCCGTAAAGCTGAATACCTCGGCATAAAGAGACATGGTATCCCCGCATCGGCGGCAAAGCTCACGCTCCGCCTCATGGCTGTATTGCTCGGGAACTATGAGCATACGCCCGCCCTCTTTTGCCTGTACTGCTGCGGCTATTTCGTTTATGACGGCAGTGGTCTTGCCGCTGCCGGCTTTGCCTGTTATCAGTCTGAGCATAGCTGTCCTCTCATAATGTTGATTATTACCGTTCATTTTATCAAAAGCTGTTCCCATAGTAAACACAGAAAATTTGAACTGTGCTTGGTTTAGACATCTTTATATGTTATACTGGTAATATATGAAAGGAGCTAGCCATGTACCAGGATTTGAAACACCATTTGCCCCGTATAGGCATGCGCATAGTCAAGTCCGCCATTGCGGCGGGAATATCCGTTCTCATCTACTATCTGCTGGGTTTTGACAGGCTTCCCTTTTTTATTGTGATTGCTGCGCTGCAGTGTATGCAGCATTATAACAGGGAGATAAAAGATGCTGTCCTGAATAACATCAGCGGATTGTTTATCGGCACTGTCTGGGCACTCATTGCTATATTGCTCCAGTATTTTCTGCCCATTGAACTGGCCCTGGGTTCCGTATGGAACGCCGTGTTCATCGCTTTGGGTATTGCAGGCTCTCTGTACACTGCCGTGGTTATGGGCAAGGGCGCTGCCGCAAACTTCTCTGCCGTGATCTTCCTGTGCATTGTGGCTGTGCACGTGGAGGACGAGGGGCCTTTCCTCTATGTGGCCCAGCGCTTTGTTGAAACCCTTGCGGGTGTGGCTATCGGCACGCTGATAAACTTTGCCCATCTGCCCCGCAAAAAGGATACCGACACCATCTTCGCCGTCTCCATGGACGAGGTTCTCCATTCGGAATTTTCCCATCTGCCTGAGTACAGCAAGGTGGAAATCAACAGGATCATGGATGAGGGCATAAACCTGACCCTTATGACCCGCCATTCCGCAGCCTCTCTGCGTGAATCCGGAGCAGGCATAAACTTCCGCCTGCCGGTCATTCTCATGGATGGCGCCGCCATTTTCGACCCCAATGATGACCGGTATCTGGAAACACTGGAAATCGAGCACCATGAGGCTGTAGAAATGCAGAAAGCCCTGCGGGACATGAATCTGAGCGTATACACCAGCACAGTTATCAACAACTCCATGCTCATTTTCTACGAGGAGATACTGCCCGACTCCAGAGAGATGTTCAACCGCCTGCGCCGTTCCCCTTACAGAAACTACATCCACAGACAGCTGCCCGATGGCCAGGGTGCTGTGCATCTGACAGCCATCGGCAGCAAGGACAAGATAGACAAGGCATACGAAAGTCTCATTGAGCGGGACTTCCAGAACCGCTTCAAGCTCATCCGCTATGACTTTGAGGAAAAGGTGCCTTATGCCTATATGCGAGTCCTCTCAAAGGAGGCAGACCGTCACCGCAGCCTTGAAAAGTTAAAGGAGCTGACCGGCTTTGAACACTGCCTCAGCTTCGGAAACGATGCGGAGACCTATGATGTCTGCGTGAACGCCCGGGAGGGCGAGAGTATACTGAAAGCCCTGCGCCGCCATGCAGAACCCTTTATATGGCAAAAAAAGCTTAACCGATAAGGTTAAGCTTTTTTTGAGTACGAGCGGTGCCAGATGAGAAACATGATGGCTCCCGCCGTGCAGATCAGTGCGCCGAAGCTAAAAGCCAGGGGCAGGCTTCTCCGGGCCAATGCACCAAAAGAGAGGTTGGTGCAGATGGCAATGCAGTCGATCATCATGGCGTAAATGCTCAAAGCTGTTGCCCGGTGGGGGCTCGATATCTGCCGGTTCTGCAGTTCCAGCTGCATAGGCTCGAACAGACTATGGATAAATCTCAGCAGCATGATGGAGGCCACCGATATAAATGCTGCATCCGTCAGCGCCAAAGCAATACAGGCCATAGCCGCAGATATATAAAACAGCAGGCCGGAGGCTTTTAATTTCAGCTTCCCCGTAAGCTTATGGGAAAAAGCACCGGAAAGGCCGATGATGGTGACAGCAATAAAAATATATCCGATGGTGCTGTCGCTAAGGCCGCATTTTTCATACTGGAGCTGATTTAAAAACACCGTGATGGTCTGATGGCTCTCCCTTAAAAAGGCCACTGCCGGCAGAAAGAGCAGCAGCTTTTTATCCGACAATGAGCTTTTCAGCACTTCCTTAAAGTGACTTACATTTATGCTCCCAGAGCTCTTGCCCTTCACTTCTCCAAGACCAAAAGACAATGCCGCCGCCACGCCGTAGCTGACCGCCGTCAAAGCTCCCGCCAGCTTGTAGTTTTCGCCCACAAACAGAGCAAAGACCATTGCTGCCGCAAGCAGGCCCACTGTACCCAAGGCATTGTAAATGCCAAATACCCTTTGGCTCTCGCCCTTTTTTGAGGACAGGAAAAGAATGCTGCTGTCCACACCGGAAAGACCGGCGATAACCACGCTGAGCATAATGCGCTCTAAAAGAAATGCCCCAAAGCTCTCCGCCTGCCAGAAAACCAGCTTGGAAATAAAATAAAGGCCGCTGCAGAAAACCATGGTTCTTTTATATCCGATTCTGTCTGCCGCCACACCCCAGGGAATCTCCAGAATGATGCACAGGGCGAGACAGATACTCTCAATGAGAGTTATCTGGAAAATGCTCACACCCTGAGCCTGCCGGTAAAGGGTGGCTATGGGCCCGTAAAACACCATACCCTGCAAAAAGGCCATGGCGTACATGATGTAAATGTTTCTTTTCATTGGTGAACTATCCTTTCTTTGCACAACAAACGGACACTGCCCTGCAGTGCCTGATTTTTGCTTATGCAATTATTACTTCGGACTGTTCATCAAAAGGTGCTCCTTGTTGCTGTGTTTCCCGATTATAGCACAGGGCTTGATTTTACGCCAGCCTCTTTACTGTACTCAATCTTTTTTGTTATAATGTCGGCAGGAGTTGATCGAGTGAAAACTGTTTTAGATGAGATTATTTCTGCCTGCCTGCCCGGTGCAAAGCAGGGCCATGTGGCCACATACATTCCGCAGCTTGCAAATGTGAAGCCTGATCAGCTGGGCATTTATATCTGCGGAGAAGATGATTGCTTTTCGGGCGATTGCTTTGAGTCTTTCACCATGCAGAGCGTTGTGAAGCCCCTCATTCTTCTGCAGGCCCTCATGGACAGCGGCGAGGAAGCGGTGCGCTCTCTGGTGGGTGTGGAAGCCACCGGCAAGCCCTTTGACGCTTTCAATTACAGCGATCAGGCCCTGACGGGCGCCCATATAAATCCCATGATAAATACAGGAGCAATTGCCCTGTGCACACTTATACGCGGCACAGATTATCAGGAAAAGTTTGAAAGGCTGCTGAAGCTGGGCCGCCTGCTGACAGAAAATGAACAGCTTAATGTGGACAAGGCTGTTTTCCATTCCGAGCAGAGTACCGGAAGCAAGAACCGGGCCCTTGCCTATATGCTGAAGGCCTACGGCATGATACACGACGATGTGGAGGATATTCTTGACTGCTATTTCAAGGCCTGCTCCATCAGCGTCAACTGCCATGACCTTGCAAAGCTTGCTCATGTTTTTGCCATGCACGGTGTCCACCCCAAAACAGGGGAAAGGCTCTTCCCGGCGGAATATGCCCGCTATGTGAATGCCACCCTTGCCACCTGCGGTATGTATGACGGTTCCGGCAGCTTCGCTTTGAATGTGGGCTTTCCAGCAAAAAGCGGTGTCGGCGGCGGTATATTGGGCGTTGTGCCCGGCCGCATGGGCATAGGCGTGTTTGCCCCCGCCATAGACCGGCACGGCAACAGCGTCGCCGGTGTGCGCGCACTGGAGTTGCTGAGTAAAGCACTTGACCTGAGCATTTATTAAAAAAGATGCCCCGGAAACCATAAAGGTTTCCGGGGTCAGTTGTTTTTACTCGCAGAAGCCGTGCTTCTTCATAAGCTTGATCAGTTCTTCGGTCCGTACAGCTTTACCTTTGCAGATAACTTTGTCATTGACCACGACGGCGGGCAGACTGAGTGCACCATAATCCATGATCTGTGCCATATCCTCTATCTGCTCTACCTCAACATCAAGACCCAGAATTTTAACTGCTTCTTTTGCATACTCATGCTGCTTATGGCAGGCATTGCAGCACGCGCCCAGAACCTTGACGCAGCATACCCCGTTTACCGGCTCTCCGCAGCAGCAATTCTCCCCGCGTTCCTCTGCGCCGCAGCAGCAAGCTTCCTCAGCTTTCTCCTCGCCTCGGCAACAGCAGCAAGGCTCTTCTGCTTTTTCTTCTTTCTTTTTCTTAAAGAAATCAAACAGCCCCATAACAAATCCTCCTTAAATGATAAATGTCTGAATTGCGTTGAACAAATAGCCTACCAGAATGATGCCCAGAGTGCAGATAGAGATGAAAACAGTAAGCAGCTTGGGTTTAACAGCCTTGCGAAGCATAATCATGGAGGGCAGGCTAAGGGTGGTGACACCCATCATAAATGCCAGAACCACACCCAGCAGCGCCCCCTTGCCAAGCAGAGCCTCAGCAATGGGAATGGTGCCAAAAACATCGGCATACATTGGAATGCCGACAACAGCAGCCAGTACAACGCCAAAGGGGTTGTTGTCGCCCAGTATCTTCATGATAAAGGCTTCGGGAACCCAGTTGTGGATAAACGCGCCTATACCAACGCCAAGAAGCAGATATGGCAGAACAGTCAAGGTGATGGACGCAGTCTGATCCCAGGAATATGTAAGTCTGTCTTTAAAGCTGAGCTCATCTTCCTCCAGATCTATTCTGCTGCCATTGCGGATATAATCCTCGACCTGATCTTCCATATTCAGCTTTGAGATCACAGTACCGCCAACCACTGCAACCACCAAACCGAATATCACATAACACACAGCGACCTTCCATCCAAAAATGCTCATCAGCAGTACCAACGAGCCCATGTCCACCATGGGGGAGGATATGAGGAAGGAGAAAGTAATGCCAAGGGGCAGGCCCGCTCTGGTAAAGCCAATGAACAGGGGTATGGACGAGCAGGAGCAGAAGGGGGTGATCGTACCCAGCAGTGCTGCTACGCAGTTTGCTTTGATTCCTTTGAAGCGCCCCAGTATCCTTTTTGATCTCTCCGGCGGAAAGTAACTCTGCACATAAGAAATTATAAAAATCAGCACGCACAGCAGGGTCAGTATTTTTATGGTGTCATACAAGAAAAAGTGTATACTTCCTCCGATTTTTCCCGCAGTATCCAGTCCGATGCCTTGCAGCAAAGTGTGGAAAAGTCTGTTCAGCCACGCCATTCCCAGAACTTCATTTTGAAAGAAGTCCCAAACAGTACTCGCATTTGCCATTGATAATTACCCTCTTTTCATATTGTTATATTTAAATTTATCGATTCGAATATCTTGAATTAAGCCGTGGCAATAACAGAACAACTGTTATTCACAGCACGGCTTAATCTCCGTCTTTTCCGTATCAGTGTTTGCGGTTGTGAGATCCAAAAGACTTTTTACGGCATACGCTGCGCCCTCCGGGCAGATGGAATAATACATCCATTTTCCGACCTTGCGCCCGTTTACAAGCTCTGCATCACAGAGAATTTTCATGTGATGGGACAGCGTGGGCTGGGCTATCTGCAAATCATCCAGAAGTATGCAGGCACACTTCTCTCCGCTTTGCAGAAGCTTGAGAATGCGAACACGATTTTCATCTCCGATTGCTTTGAAAAGTGCCGCCATTCTTTTTTCTTCAGTCAAAGACTTCACTCTCCTTTGCTGAACTTAGCTTCATTATATCCATACATTTCTATTTGTCAATGGTTCATGTAAATAAAACAGCCCGAAATTTTTCGGGCTGTTGTTGTAAGAGAAATTATCTCTTGGAGAACTGGG
>CAZYTE010000034.1:0-12919 GCA_964649425.1 uncultured Oscillospiraceae bacterium | reverse complement strand
ACCCACGGCCTCTTGGACCCGAACCAAGCGCGCTACCAACTGCGCTACACCCCGAAACGGCTATACTATTATAAGTAAGGGACATGATAATGTCAAGGAGAAATTGGGGTATAACAAGTTTACAAGCTCAATATAATGCTGTGAAAGGGGCGTGATCAATGGTGTACAAGTTTTATATATGTGCAGCAATTTTTTTAGTACTTAGTATAGTGAAGTTTATGGCTCCTGACTACACGGAGGAGATAAGGAGCCGGGTCATCAGCATAATAGACACTGATGACAATTATCCGCAGATGGTTGAAGCCTTGGGACGGAGACTGTCTCAGGAGGGCCTGGGCGAAGATCTGATAAAGGTATTCAATGATTTTGAGGAAAAACTGGGAAAATACTAGGCTGGAGTACATATGATGAGAAAAAAATTTTCTGTCAGCACCGGTGCGATCCTGCTTGCGGCGGCAGTGTATTATCTATGCGACAGTGAGACGATCATGGCGCTGCTGCTTGCGGCGTCTGCCCATGAACTTGGGCACCTTGCGGCTATGAAGCTTTTGGGGCTGAGAGTAAAACAATTTCGAATTGAAGCGAAAGGCTTCTGTATAGATTATTGCGGCTATGCAGGGGCTGTTGGGCATGCTCTTGCCGCGGCAGCAGGGCCGGCGGCAGGGCTTTTTTACGCTTTGGCGGTGTCCAGATTGGGCAACAGTCTGGAAGAAGACTGGTTGTGTCTCAGCGCCGGATTGAGTCTGCTTCTGTCAGTTTTCAATCTCATTCCGGCTCTGCCGTTGGACGGAGGCAGGATCTTGATGAGTCTGAGCTGTGCCTTTTGCGGTGAGCAGCGGGGGAGAGTGATATGCGCCTCAGTCAGTACGGTCTGCGGCCTGATTCTATTGGGCCTTGGAACCCTGCTTATGCTTCATGGAATGGGGGCTGCGGTTCTGATTGCCGCAATTTGGATGCTCGCCTATCAGGAAGGTGTTGAAAAAAGACTTGAAATATTGTAAAATCAAGCGATAAACATTTTGGAGTGTTACAATGGATAAAAGACTTGAAAGAATCCTGCCCAAGGTGCAGAAGCCTGCGCGCTACACCGGCGGCGAATACAACCAGATAATGAAAGACAAGGAGAAGGTGGACATCCGTCTGGCCTTCTGCTTCCCTGATACCTATGAGATCGGTATGTCTAACCTTGGCATGAGCATACTCTACAGCACTATGAACAGCCTTGACTATGTGTGGTGTGAGCGTGTGTTTGCACCCTGGGGTGATATGTATGATGAGATGAAGAAGGCACAGCTGCCTCTTTACGCCCTTGAAAGCGGCGACAGTCTTGACAAGTTCGATGCGTTGGCTTTCTCTATCGGTTACGAGATGGCATACACCACTGTTCTGGACATGATCGACATGGCAGGTCTGCCCCTGAGAAGTGCTGACAGAAAAGAGCTGCTGCCTCTGGTTTTTGCGGGCGGTACCGCCGCTGTAAACCCCGAGCCTATGGCTCCTTTTATGGACCTCTTTGTAGTGGGCGAGGGCGAGGAGATGAACAATGATCTTCTGGCGCTGCTCCATCAGGCTAAGCTTGGCGGCTGGTCAAAGCAGCAGTTCCTTGAAAAGGCTGCTCAGATTCAGGGCATCTATGTACCCTGCCTGTACGATGTGAGCTACAATGAGGACGGAACTATCAAAGCAATCGAGGCCAAATGCGGCGCACCGGAAAAGGTAACCAAGCGCATCATTCAGGATCTGGACTCTGTGCCCTATCCCACCAACCCCATTGTGCCCTCTACCGAGGTGGTACACGACAGAGTGAACCTTGAACTTTTCCGCGGCTGTGTCCGCGGCTGCCGTTTTTGTCAGGCAGGTCATGTGTACAGGCCAATTCGCGCAAAGAAGCCTGAGACACTTGTAAAGCAGGGTGTTGAGGCACTGAAGAACACCGGCCATGAGGATATTACTCTCCTGTCTCTCAGCACCAGCGATTACCGACATCTGGGGCAGCTCTGCGATGGCCTGCTGGATTTCTGCGAGAGCAGAAGTATAGGTCTGTCTCTGCCCTCTTTGAGAGCGGACAACTTCTCTATGGAAATCATGGAGCGGCTTCAGAAGGTCCGCAAGAGCGGCCTTACCTTTGCCGTTGAGGGCGGTAGCCAGCGCCTGCGTGACGCCGTCAACAAGAATGTGACTGAGGAAGATCTGCTCAACACCTGCAAGATCGCTTTCGCGGGCGGCTGGAACAGCGTTAAACTTTATTACATGCTGGGTCTGCCTACCGAAACTGACGAGGATATCGTCGGCATCGCTGAGATGGCAAACGAGGTGCTCCACTGCTGGCGCACTTATTCAAACAACAAGAACAGGGGAGTGCGCATCACCATTTCCACCTCCTGTTTTATTCCCAAACCTCACAGCCCCTTCCAGTGGGAAGCTCAGATCACCATTGAAGAATACCTGCGCAGAGTCAATCTGCTCAGAAGCAGCCTGACTGCCAGAAATGTCACCTATAACTGGCATGACGCAGAGACAAGCCTTGTTGAGGCTGTACTCTCCAGAGGTGACAGGAAAGTTGCGGACGTCATTGAATCCGTCTGGAAGCAGGGCGGCAGAATGGACGCATGGAATGACTACTTCTCCTTTGAACGCTGGACTAAGGCCTTCAAAGACTGCGGAGTTGACCCTGCTTTCTATGCAAACAGGGATTATCCCACTGACAGTATTTTGCCCTGGGATATGATAGATGTGGGGGTGAGCCGCCGTCACCTGCTCCACGAGCGGGAGATGTGCTATAAGTCCGAGCTCTCCCCGGACTGCCGCAAGCAGTGCTCCGCCTGCGGCGCCGCAAGACTGCTGAAAGGAGTTTGCTGTGATGGATAAGCTGAGACTGCGTTTTAAAAAGACCAAAAGAGCGGTTTATATTTCCCATCTGGATCTGATGCACACCATGCAGCGCGCCTTCTCCAGAGCGGGCTATGAACTTAAATATTCCGAGGGTTTCAACCCACACCCCCAGATCTCCATTGCGCTGCCCCTTTCCGTAGGCGCATCAAGCTGCTGCGAGATCATGGATTTCAGATTGAAAAAGGATGAGGATCTGAGCGAGCTGCCTGCAAGACTGACGGCCGTTATGCCTGAGGGCATTGAGGTTATTGAAGCTTATGAGCAAGTCAGAAAGACTGCCGAGATCAAGTGGCTCCGGATCGAGGGCATTTTTGAATACGATGACAAGGACACCGCAGAAGCTGTAAAGGAGCTGACTGAGTTCTATGCTCGGGAATCCATCGTTATCACCAGGAAGACCAAGCGCGGCATGGGTGAGAGCGATATCCGCCCCGCGGTGCACAGCATTGAGTTTTCGGCAGCTGAGAAGTGTGTGGAGCTGAAGGCGGTTATTTCCGCTCAGGAACCCACTTTAAATCCTGAGCTTCTGGCAGAGGCTCTCAGACAGCTCAAGCCGGAGCTTGCCCCTGATTTTGCAAAGTTTACCCGCATTGAGACCTATGATTCGGAGATGAAAATATTCAGATAATATAGAAAAAACACTTGCAATTGTGCTTTGCTTGTGATAATATACCATGGACTGTGCAGATGTGGTATCTGCGCAAAGAGAAAGGCGGTCCGCTGTCGAGGTCGCAGACCCTCCGATAAGAACGTCTATATGAAAGAGGGATTAGATTATGGATCTGGTCAAAATTCTCAGTGCAAAGTACATGAAGCCCGAACTGCCAGAGATGAACGTTGGCGACACTGTCCGCGTTATGGTTCTGGTCAAGGAAGGCAACCGTGAGCGTACCCAGGCTTTCGAGGGCACCATCATTGCCAAGAAGCACGGCGGTATTAACGAGACAATCACCGTTCGCCGTATCTCCTACGGCGTAGGCTGCGAGAAGGTATTCCCTGTACATTCTCCCTCCATCGTCTCTGTTACCACCGTCCGCAAGGGTAAGGTTCGCAGAGCCAAGCTCTACTACCTGCGTGACCGCGTTGGTAAGAAGGCTAAGGTCAAGGAGCGTCTGTAAGCTCAAAACAAAAGAAAGTAAATGCTGTTTTATTTGTTATAAGACAGCATTTCTTTTTTTCTGTACTTTTATAATTAAAACTGTTATACTGACGAAGACACATATATAGTTTGTGATTTGGAGTGTAGGATGAAAAAAGTATATATCATTGCTTTGCATTTGGCGTATGGCGGAATTGAAAAAGCAATTATCAGTATGGCGAATCTTTTTGTTGAACGCTATGATGTTGAAATACTGTCTGTATATAATATGCCCGGCGCTCCCGCCTTTCCTTTGGACGAGCGGGTCAAGGTGAGCTACCTGATGAATGATATTCCCAACAGGAATCAATGGAAAGCTGCCTGCAAATCCAAAAATCCGGCGGCGATCGTTAAAGAGGGCATACACGCGGTTAAGATCCTGAGAGAAAAGCAGACCTGTGTGATAAAAGCAATTCGTGCAATTAGCGATGGCGTTATTATCACTACGCGCCATGAGCATAATATTCTTCTGTCCAAATATGGCAATAGCGGAGTTTTAAAAATAGCCCAGTTCCATCAGGACCACCGATTTGAAAAGCAGTATGTCGAAGGCTTCGCAAAGCATTATGATAACATCGATATTTTTGCTCATCTCACTCCCAGTCTCATGGATGAAGTGGCGGAAATGATGAAAGAAAACAAGAAAACAAAACATGTGTTTGTGCCCAATTTCCTTGAGCATTTCCCGGAGGTCAGTCCGGGTGCTCAGCGTGAGAAGACTATTGTTTCCGTTGGCAGGCTGCACCCTGTCAAAGGTTTTGACAGGCTTATTCGTATGTTTGCTGTCGTTTCCCCGAAATATCCTGACTGGACCATGAAAATAATCGGTGACGGAGAGGAAGAAGAGAATCTCAGGCAGCTTATCAGCCGGTATAAGCTGGAAAATAAAGTCATCCTCACAGGAAAAATGGATAGCGCTGATCTCGAAAATGAGATGAAGAAGGCTTCTGTTTTTGCTATGACTTCCCACAGCGAGGGGCTGAGTTTTGTGATTCTTGAAGCTCAGAGCTGTGGATTGCCGCTGCTTGTGTTTGATGTTCGTGTCGGTGCGAAAATGGTCATAAAACAAGGCGAAAATGGTTTTTTAATTGCCGATGGAGATGAGACTGCTTTCATTGAAAAACTTGAGGAACTGATGAGCTCTCCCGAACTCTGTGCTCAAATTGGTGAAAATGCTATGAAGCGTGCCTATGATTTTTCAAAAGAGAATGTTGCAAAAATATGGTTTTCCGTGCTGGAAAACGAGATATAAAGCAGTTTTGTGGAGATGTTTTAATGAAAAAAACAGTAAGTTTTTTTAAAGAAAAGCTTTTGTTCCTGCTGTTAGCCGTCCAACCTGTGCTTGATGCTATTGCGTATTGGACTCAGAGCGATGATGGGACGATTGCCGGTAAAATAAGGCTTGCCATAATGATTGTTACGCCTTTGATTCTTCTGTTCAAACTTGAAAAGAAGAGGAATTTTGTGATTGTAATGGCTGTTATGGGTGTGTACAGCTTGCTTCATATACTCAATGGTTTTCGTGTGGGATATATCAATATGTATTTTGATGTATCTTATCTCGTGCGCGTGCTTTACATGCCGGTTATGGCGGTTTGCCTTGTTTTTCTTGTTAATACTGAAAAAAAGCGGGATCAGCTCATAAAAGGCGTTTTCACTGCCGCTTGTCTCACTCTGCTTTTCTTTGCGGTTGCGGTTCTGACCAAAACCTATAATGTGACCTATGCTGAAGGTATGGGAATAAGCGGCTGGGTCATTGATGACAACCGCTGTGCCAACAGCATTATCCTTGTCAGTCTGACGTGTTTTGCGGTGTTCTTTGGAATCAAGTCAGAAAAGAAAATATTTAATATCCTTGCACCTCTTGTATGTCAGATAGTTCTTGTTATGAATGGCACCAAGGCATGTTATTTCGGTCTGCTTGCCATCCTGCTGGCTTATCTTGTTTTCCTGCTGGCGGAAAAGGTGATCTTAAAGAAGACGCTGAAAAAGACTGCGGTATTTTGCCTTGCTGCGCTGCTTGTCGTTTCCGTTGTGATTTATCCTGTAACCCCCAGAGCAAAGGCTGCGGGAGACAGAGCCTCCGGAGCTGAGGCGAAGTATGGAGAAATCGAGGCGGCAGCCGCGGCTCTTGGATATGATGTCCCTTCCATGAGCCCTGAAGAGCGCTTCAATACTCCGGAAGTCAAGGCTGTATTTGAGCATTACTATAAGAAGTATATGGGTGCCATACCCGATCTGTTTACCAGATTTGGAACTGATGCGGTTCTTCTCCATTTCAATATGAGTACCGATGTTGCAAAGCTTATTGACACCCGAGACATTAAAATATGCTATTCAACGCTGATATGGAATGAAACCGATTTTATAACTAAACTTGTGGGTTTTGAAGTTTCAGAAATTGGAACAGAGGGGTTCAGAGATCTTGAGAATGACTGGCCTGCAATATTCTTTTATTACGGCTATTTAGGCTTGGCTCTGTACGCAGGTTTTATTCTTTATTTCCTGCTGCTTGTGGTAAAGCGTCTGCTCAAACAGTTCAAAGGCAGCTTTATTCTGCTGAATTTCTGCGCCCTGCTGTGTCTTGTGCTTCAGATAGGTCTCGCTCAGTTTTCTGGGGCAATTCTGCGTATGCCCAATGTATCCATTTACATGGCATCGGCAATTGCGCTGATCTACTATCAGACCAAGCGAGTGCCCGTGGTTGAAGAAGGTGAGTAGTTTAATGGAACTTAGCATAATTGTTCCGGTATACAATGCTGAAAAATACCTGTGTAAATGCATTGACAGCATACTTGAGCAGTCCGTGAAGGATTTTGAGCTTATTCTTGTCAATGATGGGTCACCGGACGGCTCGTGGGAGATTATGGAGCGGTACAGAAATGAGTATCCTTCCATAATCAAAACCATTAGCCTTGAAAACGGTGGACAGGGAAGGGCAAGGAATGTTGGTCTTTCAATTGCGCAGGGCGAGTTCATAGGTTTTGTTGACAGCGACGATTACATTGATCCTTCGATGTATAAAAAACTATTGGATTGCGCTAAAAGCAACGATGCTGATATTGCAGTGTGCAGCATTAAGCGCGTATTTGACAATGGCAACGAGGATGTATATGTTTCATGGAACAGAGATTTGCCGCTGTATGCAGCTGGTTCATGCTGCGATAAGATATTTCGCAGAGAGCTCATTGGTGATGTGAGGTATCCGGAAGGACTTTGGTACGAGGATTTTTCATTTTCTGCCAAAATGATTATGAGCACCCCCAAAATTGCGTATGTGGATGAGGGACTATACATATATCGCTGCGGTCAGCTTTCCACCATGAATAACAATAATACTCTTAAAAATCTCGATATTCTAAGCATCATGAAGGACTTGAAGGATTTTGCGGATGCAAATGCTGCGGATGGATTTGAGTACCTGTTGATAAACCATGTTCTTCTTGACGCAATAAACCGTGTCGGAAGCCATGATACAACAGACAGAGAGACTGTAATTGAAAAACTTAGAAACTATGTGAGGGAATGTATTCCAAATCTGTTTTCCTGCGAGAGTTACAAAAATGAAAGCAGAAACAGAAGAATAATTATGGCGTTGAACTATTACGGCTTACATAAACTTGCAAGAACAATACTGAGCATAAAAAAATAAACGGTATGTATGTACCGTTTATTTTTTTCCTTTTATTCTGTCGTTGAGACGCATCGTCAGATTGAAAGCCAGATACATTTTGTGCTCAATATAGAACATCAGCAGCTTCAGCTTTTTGGGCATTGACCTGACGTAAGGGTTATTTCTATAATTCGGGAATTTTTCTATGTAATTCTCATATAGTTCAAGTTGAATGTCACTCTTTCTGTCGATAAGATTGACTCTTGTGGTGGAAGTTATAACCTGATGATAAAGCGCCATATATTCAAGCTGCTCAGAATACTTGTGGTAAAAACCATTGGCTTTGTAGTAATCAAGAACTGAGTCTACGGCTGCAATTATTTCAACGCATCTGGAAGGATTCTTGGTCTGGGTGATAGAACCGGTCCTGTAAAGATACTGATACCATGGACGCTCGACGTACTCAATAGTTTCGGCGTGGGGATACAGCTTTGGGATGGTATAAAGGTCCTCAAACCAGACTCTGCCAGGAAAGCGGATACCATTGTCTTTGAAAAAACTTGTTTTCCAGATTTTGTTGCATGCGTTTGGAGGATAGAATAAAAGCTCAGGGTGTTCTTCAAATTTAAAGCATGATGCAGTATCAAAACCCTTCAGATATCCGATTTTTCTCCCATCCTCGGTAACGGAAACAAGGTCAAACAGATAAAAATCAGCGTGGTTTTGATTTATTAATTCAAGCATTTCACCGACGGCATTTTCGGCCAAATAATCGTCACTGTCGATAAAAAAGAGATATTCTCCGCAGGCATTTTCGATGCCCACATTTCGTGCGGCACCCAAGCCTCCATTGGGGGTTGAAATGAATCTTATCAAAGTGGGATAACGCTCTGCATACTCCCGGCAGATAGAAGGGGAAGAGTCAGTGGAGCCGTCGTTAACGATGATGATCTCATAATCATTTGCGCTTTCATCTATGACTGAGTCAAGACATTTGCGCAAATACTTTTCAACATTATATACAGGTACGACAACACTGAGCTTTGGCATTATACAAATCCTCCCAACACCAGGATAGATAAAGTCTATCATAATCGAGCCGGATTAGCAAGAAGACAAAACCGCTTGATTTGAATATGACTTTGGGTGTATAATAATTTGAATACCTATGTAAATCAGATAGGAGATCATTATGAAAAGAAAAAAGTCAGCCAAGCCGGATAAAGCAGCTCAGGAACTTCGTTTCAGACAGGAGATTTATGAGTGGATACACTGTCTGGTCATAGCACTTGTTATCTGCGTTATCGCATTTGTCTTCTTTGTGCGCATTATAGATGTAAGCGGAACTTCTATGAACCCAACCCTTAATAATGGCGACAAGATGCTGGTTTCAAACCTGTTTTATAAGCCCGAGGCGGGGGATATAGTTGTGTTCAAATCTGACACCTACGACCCCAACAAGGCTCTGGTAAAGCGTGTGATTGCCACCGAAGGTCAGGAAGTCAATATTGACTTTGCCAAGGGCATTGTCTATGTGGACGGTGTGCCCATTGAAGAGGATTATATTGCGGAGCTTACAACAACCAAGCTGGATTTTATCGGTCCCAAGACTGTACCTGAAAACTGCGTGTTTGTTCTTGGCGATAACCGCAACATGTCTACCGACAGCCGAAAGAGTGAAATAGGCATGGTGGATGAGAGACTGATTATTGGCAAGGTGTACTGGGTAATCTTCCCCCTCAGTGAATTTGGATGGGTAAACTGATGAATAATAATTTTGAAAAGATGAACATTCAGTGGTTCCCCGGGCATATGACAAAAGCCCAGAGAATGATTGAAGAAAACATAAAAATGGTTGATGCTGTCTGTGAGATTCTGGATGCCAGGATCCCAAATTCCAGCAGAAACCCTGATATCGACAGGCTGGCTGCCGGGAAGCCCAGGCTCATAATTCTCAATCGCGTGGATCTGGCTGATCCTCAGATCACCGCCCGCTGGAGGAGACACTTTGAGGCTCAGGGCATGGCTATCCTTGAAACCGATGCCAGATCCGGCAAGGGAATCAATGGCTTTGTGCCTGCTGTACGCAGGCTTCTGGCGGATAGAATCAAAGAATATGAAGCCAAAGGTCAGGTGGGCAGAGCTCTGCGCATCATGATTCTGGGCATTCCCAATGTGGGCAAATCCACATTTATCAATAAAGTGGCCGGCAGAAAAGCCGCAATTGCCGGGGATAAGCCCGGCGTTACCCGCGGCAAGCAGTGGATCAATATTGATTCCGGACTGGATCTGCTGGATACTCCCGGCATACTCTGGCCGAAGTTCGACAGCCAGGAGGTGGGCGAGCTGCTGGCCATCACCAACGCCATAAAGGCAGATGTTCTTGACAAGGAAACTCTGGGCGCAAACTTCATGCTCAGGCTTAGAGCATTTTATCCCCAGGCATTGAAAGATCGCTATAAGTTTGATCCCGATCCCGAGGCCAACGGATTTGAGCTTCTGGAGGCTGCGGCCAAGAAGCGCGGATTCCTTGTTTCCAGGGGCGAGTATGATATAGAGAGAATGGCCAATACTCTTCTGGGCGAATACCATGACGGTAAGCTGGGAAGATTGTCGCTGGAGATACCCAATGATTGATCTTTGGACTTTTGAAAACGAGATATATGAATCCGGATACAGCTGTATCTGCGGAGTTGACGAGGCAGGAAGAGGTCCGCTTGCGGGCCCTGTCTATGCCGCTGCCGTAGTTTTGCCCAGAGGTCTTGAAATTGAAGGCTTAAATGATTCCAAGAAGCTCTCGGAGAAAAAGCGTGAGCTTCTTTACAATGTTATATGTGAGAAGGCTTTGGCCTATTGTGTGGCCAGAGCAGAAGTGGAAGAGATTGAGGAACTGAATATTCTTCAGGCCACCTTCCTCGCCATGAACAGGGCCATTGAGGGCTTGAAGGTAAGCCCTGAGCTTGCCCTGATTGACGGCAACCGCTGCACCGGAATCAAGATGAACAGTCAGGCTGTTGTTAAGGGTGACTCCAAGTGTGCCGACATAGCCGCAGCCTCGGTCCTTGCAAAGGTCAGCCGTGACCGGTATATGCTGCAGATGGCAAAAGAGTATCCTCAGTATCAGTTTGAAAAACACAAGGGATACGGCACCAAGCTCCACTATGAGATGATAAGGGAATTTGGTCCTTCACCAATCCACAGAATGAGCTTTCTGAGGAAGATGCACTGATGGATAAACGAAGTCTGGGGCGCTGGGGCGAGGAACAGGCGGCAAGGTATCTGAAGCTGAGGGCTTACAGAATACTAGACACCAACTTCAGCTGCCGCATGGGTGAAATCGATATCATTGCCAGAAGAGGGAAGTATATTGTGTTTGTGGAAGTTAAGCTTCGCAAAAATGATAACTTTGCTCAGGCCCGCGAATATGTGAATTACGCAAAGCAGCAGAGGATCATTACCACGGCACAGCTTTATATGCAGGAGCATGAGCTTGATCTTCAGCCCAGGTTTGATGTTATAGAGCTGTATGCACCCAATGGAGCACAGGGCCGCATACACATAGAACACATTGAAAACGCTTTTATGTAGGTCCGGGCATGGCCAAAAGCCTTCGTTAAGGCCTTTGGCAGCGTCGGATTGATCCCCTGTTTAGCAGGTGCCTCTGGGGCAGAAGGTGGAGCAGTAGGTCTCGCCCTTGGTGACTGCCTTGTTGTTCTGTACACTGATCTTTGCTGCGCTGCAGTGGCAGTCAATGGTGTTGTACTTGCAGTTGCTTACATCACATGCAACACCGGGTGTCATGTCGGAATGCTTTTTATCGTTCATGTTTTTTTCCTCCTTGGTTGGTTTCACATTTATTATTGGCATTTAAACGGCGCTTATTCCGAAATATGATTGGAAAGAAGTTTTTTATGGCACTATATACTATAGGAGATCTGCATCTGTCTCTTGCGAAAGATAAGCCCATGGATATTTTTGGAGACAATTGGCAGAACCACACTGAGAAACTGAAAACCGGTTTCTCTGAGCTTAAAGAGGATGACCTGTGCGTGATCTGCGGTGACATCAGCTGGGGCATTGGTCTTGAGGAAACTGCGCCGGACTTTAAGTTTATAGACGAGCTGCCCGGCAAGAAGATCATTCTCAAAGGCAATCACGACTACTGGTGGAGCACTGCCACAAAAGTGAAAAAGTATTTCGCGGAAAATGGCATTGGCAGCATTGATATTCTTTACAACAATTGTTTTGACTATAAGGGGTTTGCCATCTGCGGCACCAGAGGCTGGTTTTACGAGGAGGAAAAGGGCGGCGATCACGACAAAAAAATCATGCGCCGCGAGATAATGCGCCTTGAGACCTCGCTTAAAGCGGCAGGGGACAAGGAAAAACTTGTTTTTCTCCATTATCCACCCATTTTCGCAAAATATGAGTGCCCGGAGATACTTGAACTGCTGAAAAAATATGAGGTGAAGCTCTGCTGCTACGGTCATATTCACGGCAAGGGAAGAGCCATAAGCTTCAACGGATGGCGGGATGGAACCGAATATAAACTGGTTTCTGCCGATCATATTGGCTTTAAACCCATAAAAGTGCTTGATTGTTAACAAATTTTCATTGCTTTTGCTATAAATATCTGATATCATTAGCCAGTGCGTGTAGAAACACATATAGGAGGAAGACAAACAATGATTCTGAAGAATGTAGAGAGAAAAGAAGACAATACCGCGGTATTTACCGTTGAGGCTGACGCAGCCGAGTTTGAGGCAGCTGTCAACCGTTCATATCTGAAGAACAAGAAGGATATTCACATTCAGGGCTTCCGCAAGGGCAAGGTTCCCCGCGCTGTTGTAGAGGGCATGTTTGGTGCCGATACCTTCCATCAGGGCGCATATGAGGAGCTGGCTCCCAAGGCTTACACCTTCGCAATCGAGGAGGAGAAGCTGCAGGTTGTCGGCAACCCCGATGTTGAAGAAATGAAGGTCACCGATGAAAAGACTGCTCTGTTTACTTTCACTGTTGCACTGTACCCCGAGGTCACTCTGGGCCAGTACAAGGGCCTGGAAGTTGAGAAGGCTTCTCTGCCCGTAAGCGATGAGGATATTGAGAGAGAAATCAAGGCTAACCAGAACCGCAGCGGCCGTATCATTACCGTTGAGGACCGTGAGGCTCGCCTGGGTGACACCGCTGATATCAACTTTGACGGCTATGTTGACGGCGAGCGTTTTGACGGCGGCAAGGGTGACAATTATCCCCTGGAGCTGGGCTCCGGCACCTTT
>CAZYTE010000033.1:0-12959 GCA_964649425.1 uncultured Oscillospiraceae bacterium | reverse complement strand
CTTGCAATGGAGAGCGATCTTGAGGTCCTGCCCGTTATCAACAAGATCGACCTGCCCGCCGCAGACCCCCAGCGGGTCAAGGACGAGGTGGAGGAGATCATCGGCATCCCCGCACAGGATGCTCCCGAGATCAGCGCCAAGGCCGGCATCAATATCGAGGCTGTGCTTGAGGATGTGGTAAAGAATGTACCTGCCCCCTCCGGAGACCCCGATGCCCCTCTGAAGGCCCTTATCTTCGACAGCCAGTATGACAACTACCGCGGTGTCATCGTTTTCATGCGCATGGTGGACGGTAAGATCCGCAAGGATACCGAGGTTCTGCTCAAGTCTACCGGTGCAAAGTACAAGGTCCTTGAAGTGGGCCACCTGCGTCCCATTGGTCTTGAACCCTGTGATGAGCTGTGCGCCGGCGATGTCGGCTACTTCACCGCCAGCATCAAAAATGTTGAGGATACTCAGGTGGGCGATACCGTTACCGAGGCAAACAGACCCTGCGAAGAGGCGCTCCCCGGCTACCGCCCCGCAAGACCCATGGTCTACTGCGGCATCTACACCGAGGACGGCTCCAAGTACCCCGATCTGCGCGATGCCCTGGACAAGCTGAAGCTCAATGACGCGTCCTTGTCCTATGAGCCTGAAAGCTCGGTCGCGCTGGGATTTGGATTCCGCTGCGGATTCCTTGGCCTGCTGCACATGGAGGTCATTCAGGAGCGTCTGGAGCGCGAGTTTGACCTTGATCTGGTCACCACTCTGCCCTCAGTTATCTATAAGATCGTAAAATCCGATGGCTCCATCGTTATGGTGGATAATCCCCATAACTATCCCGAACCTACCGTTATCGCCGAGGCTCATGAGCCCTATGTGAAGGTCAGCATCATTGTTCCCAATGACTATGTGGGCAATATCATGCCCCTTTGTCAGGACCGCCGCGGCGAATACAAGAATATGCAGTATCTGGACAGCCGCCTGGTTGAGATGCACTATGAGATGCCCCTCAACGAGATCATCTATGACTTCTTTGATACTCTGAAAGCCCGCACCAAGGGCTATGCATCCCTTGATTTTGAGTTCAGCCAGTATAAGCCCTCTGACCTTGTCAAGGTCGATATGCTTTTAAACGGCGATCAGGTTGACGCCCTGAGCTTCATAGCCCACCGGGAAAAGGCCCAGCCCCGCGGCAGAAAGCTCTGCGAAAAGCTGAAGGAGAACATCCCACGCCAGCTTTTTGAGGTGCCTATTCAGGCTGCCATCGGCGGTAAGATCATTGCCCGCGAAACTGTCAAGGCCATGCGCAAGGACGTGCTCGCCAAGTGCTACGGCGGCGATATTACCAGAAAGAAAAAGCTTCTTGAAAAACAGAAGGAAGGAAAAAAGAAGATGCGCCAGCTGGGTACTGTTCAGATACCCACGGAAGCATTCCTTGCCGTTCTCAAGTTGGACGAATAATTTTGAAGGCCCTGCCGTTTGGCAGGGCTTTTACAATCCCTCCGTCTGCCTTGGGCAGACAACTCCCTTTACACAAGGGAGGCTTATTAAAGAGTCTTAAACAATTCTTAAGGATTTAACACCTTGGTTCTTAAAGCTTTTTGGCGTACAATACAGTCGAGGTGAAAGAGAATGTATAGCATACTTGTTTGTGATGACGAGCGGGACATTGTCTCCGCCGTGAAAATATATCTGGAAGCCGAGGGCTATAAGGTGTTTTCTTCCTATAACGGCCAGGAGGCACTGGATATCCTTGACAAGGAGGAAATCCATCTGGTGCTGATGGACATTATGATGCCCGTAATGGATGGCATCAATGCCACCGTCAAAATCAGAGCACAGAGCAATGTGCCCCTTATCCTGCTGACTGCCAAGGGTGAGGATATGGACAAGGTGCTGGGGCTCAATGTGGGGGCTGACGACTATGTTACGAAGCCCTTTAATCCGGTGGAGCTGCTGGCCAGAGTCCGCTCTCAGTTGAGACGCTACATGCAGCTGGGCGGAAGTTCTGTGAAGGACAATGAGCTGCAGATCGGCGGTATTGTTCTGGACGATAAGAGCAAGCAGGTCACGGTAGATGGTGAAGCGGTCAGCTTCACACCCAGAGAGTATGACATACTGAAATTTCTCATGGAAAACCCCGGGCAGGTCTTCAAGCCAAAAGAGCTTTACCGCAAGGTCTGGAATGATGAGCCTTATGGCGCGGAGAGTACGGTAGCCGTACACATCCGGCACATCCGGGAAAAGATAGAGATAAACCCTGCCGAGCCCAGATACATAAAAGCGGTCTGGGGTCAGGGCTACAAGATGGAGAGGGGGAAGTAAGATGTATAAATTCAGAGGCAATCTTTTTTGCAAAATACTGGCGGTTTTGATCTTTACAATTTCGGCCCTTGCTTTCGTTGCAAGCACCTTGGCCGCTGTATGGATTTATGGTATAGGTGCCTATGGAGGCAAAAAAGAAGAAGTTATAGGCAATGCGTTCATAAATATTGGACATAAGTACCTGTGGCAGGCCGGCGACAATTATCTGCACTGTGATGGCTATGTCAGCTTTGAGGATACGGATTTCCGCTTTGAAATCTATGATGAAGCCGGGGAATGCGTTTTCTCAAATTATGATGATCAGAATGTGGTGTGGGTGGGTGTCACCACCAACTACATCGAAGAAATGCAGATAGTGGAGCAACCGGTAATTATTCCTGCACCTACAACAACTCCGTCCCCTACGGCGGACATACAAAAAGCAGAAACTCCTCAGCTGACAGTTGAAGCTTTGGATACAGCACCGAGGAGAGATGAAGTGTATGTCACCAATGAATACCAGATAAAAGGCTATATTCTTGAAGATGACAATTATCCCGAAGATGAGTTCAGCCTGTTTACAGAGATCTTCAATGTATGCTATCAGTATCGCTATGAGCTTATCTGGCTGGCGGCGGGAGGTCTTATACTGGCTCTGGCTTCACTTGTGTTCCTGTTCTTTGCCGCCGGCAGAAAGTCCGGACATCCGGAGGTCTGCCTGAATTTCATCGGCAGGATGCCTTATGATCTGTTCGCCTGCCTTGCGGTTTGTGCCTTTGGCGGCGCACTGGCCATTGGCATTGCGTTTTATGATGCGTATAACCGTCTTGAGCTTGTAAACATTGTGCTGGGAACGGTGTTTATGACTGTCGCAGGAGAGCTTGCTCTGCTGTTTCTCTTGAGCACTGCGGCAAGGCTGAAGGCCGGCGGCATTATCAAAGGCTGCCTTATGTACAGAATTCTTGCCTGGTGTCTCAGACCTGTGAAAAAGGCTGCTTTGTGGGCGTGGGAACAGATAAGGGCTCTGCCCCTTGTGAAAAAAGGCGTTACAGTTTACGGCGCCTTGCTGCTTGTGGAGATGGCATTTATCTGCGCTACCGACGATGTGTTCGAGGTGGAGCTTATACTCTGGGCCATTGAAAGTGCCGCCCTCGGACTGCTGCTCATATATGTGCTCCTTTGCATGAAGAAGCTGAGAGCGGGGGCAAAGGAGCTTGCCGATGGCAATGAGGACTACCGCATTGATACCAAAAACATGAAAGGTGAGTTTTTAAATCATGCCGAGGACCTCAACAGCATCGGTGACGGCATAACCAGAGCCGTCAACGAGCGCATGAAAAGCGAGCGCTTCAAAACCGAGCTTATTACCAATGTGTCCCATGATATAAAAACACCCCTCACATCTATTGTGAACTATGTTGACCTGCTGGAAAAAGAGCAGCCGGAGAACGAGAAAATGAGAGAGTATATCGAGGTCTTGTCCAGACAGTCCGGAAAGCTTAAAAAGCTGATCGAAGATCTGATCGAAGCATCCAAGGCATCCACCGGCAATCTGGCGGTAAACTTTGAGCACTGCGAGCTGGGTGTACTCCTTGACCAGACGGCGGGGGAGTACGGAGAGAAGCTTTTGGACAGAGGTCTGGAGCTGGTGCTGACCAAGCCGGAGGAAAGCGTGGCGATTCAGGCTGACGGCAGGCACATGTGGCGCATTTTTGATAACCTGATGAACAACATCTGCAAATATGCCCAGCCCAACACCAGAGTTTATCTCAGCCTTGAAAGGAAAGAGGGCAAGGCGGTCATAACCTTCCGCAACATCTCCGGCACTCAGCTGAACATCAGCGGCGAGGAGCTGATGGAGCGCTTTGTAAGGGGAGATGCCTCCCGCAACACCGAGGGCAGCGGCCTGGGTCTCTCCATTGCAAAAAGCCTTGTGCAGCTGCAAAAGGGTGAAATGAAGCTGATAGTTGACGGTGACCTTTTCAAAACCGAGCTTATCTTTAATGAAATCAAATAAGAAGGATGGGAAGCAAGCGCTTCCCATCCTTTTACATGAAAGAAGTAATGAAAATTTCAAGTCCTATGAATATGAGTATGGCGCCGCCCAGAATACCTGCCTTGCCTGCAAGCTTTGTGCCGGCTTTCTTGCCGATGGCGATACCCGCAAAACAGATGAAGAAGGTGACCGCTCCGATGAGCAGGCAGGCAAGAACGGCCTCAAAGAGCTTATAGTCTGCAATGGTGAAGCCCACGGAGAGAGCGTCAATGGAGGTTGCCACGCCCTGAATCAGCAGCGCGGACAGACCCACAGCCACACATTCCGGCTCGCTGTCCTTGTTCCTGATGCCATCGTAGAGCATGTTGCCGCCTATGTAGCAGAGCAGAATGAGAGCGATCCAGGGGATGAACTTTTCAAACGCTCTGAAATACTGGGTGATGGTGGAAACGCATATCCATCCGATCATTGGCATTGCAAACTGGAATAGGGCGAAGATCCCGGCCACGAGAGCCATTCTGCCCTTTTTCATGCAGGGCTCATTTAGGCCGTTTGCAAGGGAGACGGAGAAAGCATCCATAGCCAGTCCCACACCCAACAGGATGCTGTTGAAGAAAAAAGTAAAGCTCAAATCCATTTTTTATTCCTCCACAAAAAAATAAACCAAGCACGGTGAAAACCATGCCTGGCAAAAGTCAAAATAAAAAAAGACTCCACGCACAGCAACACCTGCTTAGCGTGAGTCTCGCAAATTAAAACAAGCCAGACCCGAAGGCCAGTATGTTGACTTGTTGCGCTTGGGCTGCGCTTGCTACTCCCTCACAAACATTAATACTTTAGCACAAATCTTAGAGGATGTCAATCATTTTAGAAAAATAGCTGCGGGAAATTCCCGCGGCTATTTTGAGACTGTCAAAAAACCAGGGAACCGTCTGCCGGAAATGGCAGAGCGGGGGTGCGCGAGGGGGTTAAGACCCGCCTCGCGTTCCAATAAACTCCAGCAATAAGCCTGATATATCAGGCGTTTGCCGAGCGAAGCGAGATTTTTCGCAATATCACGCTTTTGCGAAAAATGCGGAGATTGAAGCGGTCAAAAAAGTCTGATAAGACTTTTTTGACAAGCTGAAAATAGCTGCGGGAAATTCCCGCAGCTATTTTATCTTTATTCATAGAGTATGAGCGCAATTGCCTCAAGAGGCTCTTCATCGTGGTTTATAAGGCTGTGCCCCTCTCCGGGGAAGACCATGGTGACATCTCCGGCAGAGACAGTGACAATGTTGCCGTTATCACTGTATTCACCCTTGCCCTTGAGAATGTAATATGCCTCACCATCGCCCTGATGGATGTGCCAGCCGATAGAGCAGCCCTTTTCCAGCCTGATATGGCTGAAAAGCCTGCCCTTATTCAGCATTTCCCCGGGAGTCTCAAGAATGGCATGGAATACAGCTTCGCCGGTACCGCCCTGAACCTGACGGCTTGAAAGACTGCGCTCATTTTCTCTTCTTACAATGCTCATATTAATACCCCAATTCCTCGTCTATAAGCACAACTTCGGTTTCCATACCCATCATGGGACCCCACAGCACCAGCAGAGCTCTGCAGATGCGGTCATCACAGAGACAGTCGTGGCATTTTCCGTCTTCCTTGCAGGGGGTGCCTACATTGAAGCGGCCGCAGTTTTTCACGGCGGCAACATTGCGCGCTCTGTGCAGCGCGGAGTCAAAATCCGGGCAGAGCTTGTTGGTGCCGGCAACGATGTAGACCTTCTTGTTGCCGTAAGCCAGAGCTGACAGACGGTTGCCTGAGCCGTCAATATTTAAAATCTCGCCGTCCTCGCTGATGGCATTTGCGCTGCAGATATACACTTCAGCAGCGTTTGCCTTGGGGCGGGTTTCGGGGGCGGGATCTTTCCAGTGCCAGTAAACGCTGTTATTCTCGCAGAGCTTTTCATAAAGCCCCAGCTGCTGGGCGGTCTGGCAGCCGCCTATGCCCACACTCTTGCCTTGGATCTGCGCTGCCATGTATTCCACAGCCCCGCTGCCGCTTGCAAAGCGGGAAACACCGAAGCCGCGGGCTTTGAGATTGTCAATGGCTTTTTCTATGTTCATACTATGTACACTCCCTGTTTATATGACTGGATATGATTATACAATCATATCCGGGCCATTGCAATTACAAATCCAAGGCTTCTATAAGTTCCTTGGTGGTAAAAGCCAGGGAGCGGGCAAACTCGCTGTCATATGACTGCACGCTCAGCCGAACTGCCGAGCGCTTTGGCAGCGGGGCGATATGAAGCCGGTAGCGGGGATCACGGACGCTGATGCCGTCAGAATAATCCGCGTTCATGTCCAGAACGATCTCAGAGAGGGCTGCCATGAGCCGTGCTCTGTTTTTGCATCCACAGTCCAAGCTGACGCCCAGGGCTTCAGGCTCGTTTTCTTCAAGGACAGCAGGACTCCTGAAGCTGTCCGGCAGTTGGATCTTCAGCTTGCCCTCAAGGGCATCGGCACAGCAGCGGTAGTAGGAGAGGGGGCTGCCCACATCACACCAGTAGCCCTCCTGCTCAAAGCCCATGAGCTTTTCACCTTTTTCCAGCAGCAGAGGAAACAGCTCTTTGCCAAAATCGATATTTCTGTCTGCGGGCACATATTCCATTGCCTTTGGGGACAGTACATAGATTCCGGTGTTTACAAGATCGGTTACAACTCTGCTCCAGTCCGGCTTTTCCACAAAGCAGCGCAGACTGTCATCTGTATTTTTAATGGCCAGGCCATAGCTCACAGGCTCTGCGCTGCGGTACAGTGCAAGGCTTGCGCAGGCACCGGACTCCTTATGGTCTTTCATTAAGCCTGCCAGCTCAAAGTCACAGGCAGCATCTCCGCTTATGACAAGGAAATCCTCGTTGCCATAAAAATCGAGGCAGTTTTTCACACTGCCCGCTGTGCCAAGCGGTTCATTTTCGATGCTGTAACTTAGCTTTACACCAAGGGCGTCTCCCTTGCCGAAGTGATTAATTATATCCTGTGCCCTGTAGCGCAGGGTCACACAGATATCGTCAAAGCCCTGGGCCTTCAAAAGCAGAATAATATGCTCCATCATGGGTCTGCCCAGAAAGGGAACCATAGGTTTTGGCAGATCGCCGGTGACAGCTCTGAGGCGGCGGCCCTCGCCGCCTGCCATTATGATCGCTTTCATAAATATCTTCAACTCCTACATATTATTATCGCTTTTTTCTGCCAAATTATCATTGTAAAGATGGAAAGCTTTTGGTATAATGCTAGAATAACCGTAACTATTAGCATGGGGATATTGCCCGCAGATCGTGAGGTACAGCCATGAAATCCAATAAAATAGTTAAGAGACTGGCAGAGCCCGGTGTGGGAATGCATATGTTCTTCCTTGTGGCCTTTGCCGCGGCGACATTGTTTTTCCGTATGTATTATCTGGCGGCAGCAGAGTGCGCTGTCATCCTTTTGCTGCAGATTTATACTCTCATTATAAAGAAGCGCAAGGAAAAGCAGCTTGCGGCATATATTGAATCCGTCACATATGACACGGAAAATGCAAAGAACAACACCCTGATGAACTTCCCCCTGCCCATTGCGGTTTTCCGGCTGGATGATTCCCGCATTATCTGGGGCAATGATATGTTTTTCACCATGTGCGGCGCCACCGGCACAAGGATGGATGCAAGAGTTGTGGATCTGGTGCCTGATTTTTCCGGCAAGTGGCTCATGGAAGGCAAGAGCACCTATCCCGGCCTGATTTCCATCGGCGGCAGGAAGTACCAGCTTCACGGCAATATAATCCGCTCCGACAGCACTCAGGATGACAGGGATGCTTTTATGGGCATCAGCTATTGGGTGGATATTACAGAGTATGATAATATCAGGCAGGAATATGAGGATACCCGCCCCATTCCCGGCGTTATTGTCATTGACAATCTGGAAGAGCTGTACAGGAACCAGCCTGACCGTATAAAAAATGACATCCGCGATGCCATTGAGGATAAGCTTCACCAGTGGGTAGATGAATTTAACGGTATAGTCCGCCGTTATGACAGAGACAGGTATCTGCTGATCCTTGAAAAACGGAATCTGAACGCTCTGCGTGAACGCAAATTCAATGTGATTGAGGAGATGCATCAGGTGGAAAGCCCCACCGGCGTTGGTGCGTCCATCAGCATCGGCCTGGGTGAGGGCGCCTCAGGCTTCGGTGAAGGTCTGCAGTTTGCCTACATGGCAATGGAGCTGGCTCTCTCCAGAGGCGGCGACCAGGCGGTCATCAAAAACAGACTGAACTTTGAATTCCACGGCGGCCGCGGCTACGAGGTGGAAAAACGCACCAAGGTTCGTTCCCGCGTAGTTGCCAACACCCTTGCAGAGCTTGTGCGAGATTCTTCCCGCGTCATGGTCATGGGCCACCGCTACGGTGATCTGGACAGCGTGGGCGCGGCAGTGGGTATCTGCTGCCTTGCCAGATATTGCGGAGTGAAAGCCAATATAGTTGTGGATGTGAACCACAATGCGGCAAGCTCCCTCATTGAAAAACTGCGCAAGGAAAACGAATACAGGGATGTTTTCATTGCGCCCCATGAGGCTATGCTGAGAGCTGACGGCCACACTCTGCTTGTAATTGTTGACACCAACAGACCCGAGCAGGTGGAAGACAGCAATCTGCTGATGGCCTGCAACCGCGTTGCGGTTATTGACCACCACAGAGTGGCCGCCACCAATATTCAGAACGCAGCCATCGGATATGTGGAGCCTTATGCCTCCTCTGCCTGTGAGCTGGTTACCGAGATCCTTGAAGAGGTTGCGGAGCAGACCGATATTCTCCGCTGTGAGGCGGAGGCCATGCTGGCAGGCATTGTTCTGGACACCAAGAGCTTTTCCATCCGCACCGGTGAGCGCACCTTTGACGCGGCTGCCTATCTGCGCCGCAGCGGTGCCGACACCTCTGATGTGAAGAAGCTGTTCCAGACCGATATGGAAGACACCATTGCCAGATACAAGATCATGCAGGAAGCGAAGCTTTACAGGAAGGTTGCCGTTGCAGGCCCCGAAACTCCCCAGGCAAGAGTTGTGGCAGCGCAGGCAGCTGATGAGCTTTTGAATATCTCCGGAGTGGATGCCTCCATTGTTGTGGCACCTGACGGAAAGGGCGGCTGCTTCGCCTCGGCAAGATCCATTGGTGAACTGAATGTCCAGCTCATCATGGAGAAGCTGGGCGGCGGCGGAAACCGCAGCGCCGCAGCGGTGCAGTTCCCGGATACCGGCATAGCTGAAGCTGTGGAAAAGGTATATGCTGCCATAGATGAATATTTAGGATAAGGAGTATTTAAAATGAAAGTCATTTTCAATGTAGATGTTAAGGGTCAGGGCAAGAAGGGCGAAATGAAGGAAGTTTCCGACGGCTATGCACGCAACTTCCTGCTGCCCAAGAAGCTGGCCTCTGAAGCCACCACCGATAATATCAATGCTCTCAAGCTGAAGGAGAAGGCCAAGGCTGCACAGATCGCAAAGGAGAAGGCCGCAGCTATGGAGACCGCTGAAAAGCTCGGCGGTATTCAGGTCATCATCAAGGCCAAGGCCGGCAACGGCGGAAAGCTCTTCGGTGCCGTCACCTCTCAGGAGATCAGCAAGGCTCTCAAGGAGCAGCACGACATCGAGATCGAGAAGAACAAGATCGTAATGAAGGACTCCATCAAGAACTACGGCAGCTACACCGTAAAGGCAAAGCTGGGCTATGAGATCAGCGGCAATGTAAATGTAATGGTAGTTGAGGGATAATTACCGATAGAAAGGGTGCATGAAATATGGAGGAGCTGTTAGGCAGAAAAACGCCGCACTCCGCTCCCGCTGAGCAGGCCGTTATCGGGTCCATGCTCATTGACCCCAGGTGTGTGCCTGAGGTGCTGGAGAAATTAAAATCGGACGAGTTTTATGTGAAGCTCAACCGTGACATATTTGAGACCATGTACACCATGTTTGCCTATGGCCAGACCATTGACCCGGTCACCGTTCTGGACCAGATGAAGGTCAGGGGCGTGTATCAGGAACAGTGCGAGAGCTATGTGGCAGAGATCATGCGGGTCACTCCCACGGCTGCCAATGTTATGGAGTATGCAGCCATTGTGCGTGACCGCGCCCTGCTGCGCCGCCTTGGCGAGGCAGCGGATGAGATAAACGGCATGGTATATGAGGGCGCCGGTGAGGCCGAGACCATGCTGGAAGCTGCGGAGCGGAAGATCTATGCCCTGCGTCAGGGCAGAAACGTGGGCGGTCTTATGCCTGTATCCTCTGTTGTGCAGAATGTGTTTGAGGGTCTGTCCGAGGCGGCAGCCTCCGGCAGCAAGATCCCCGGTCTGGAGACCGGTCTGCCGGACCTTGACAGAATGATTCTGGGTCTGAACAAGTCAGAGCTTATTCTGATAGCTGCCCGACCCGGTATGGGTAAAACCAGTATCGCGCTGAATATCCTGCTGCATGTGGCTATGAATCTAAACAAGACCGTTGCCATGTTCTCACTGGAAATGTCCAGAGAGCAGCTGGTCACAAGACTTCTGAGCCGCGCGGCTCTGGTTCCCTCCCAGAACCTGCTGACAGGTCAGCTGTCCGAGCAGCAGTGGCGCGATATTGCCGATGCTGCCCAGACCATCAGCATGACCGACATAAGAATTGACGATAACCCCACTCTGACCGTTTCCGAAATGAACGCTCAGTGCAGAAGACTGCCCAAGCTCGACCTTGTGGTGATCGATTATCTGCAGCTGATGCAGTCGGCAGGCAGCGGCCACAGCTGGTCAAACGAGAGCCGCACTCAGGCTGTCAGCGATATCAGCCGTATGCTGAAAATCATGGCCAAGGAGCTGATGGTGCCCGTGATCTGCATGAGCCAGCTGTCCCGCGCCAACGAAGGCCGGCAGAATAAGCGGCCCATGCTTTCCGACCTTCGCGAATCCGGCTCCATCGAGCAGGACGCGGACGTGGTCATCGGCCTGTATCGCGACGGCTACTACGATCAGAACTGCGAAGACCCCAACGCGGCGGAATGTATCATTCTGAAAAACCGCCACGGTAAGGTGGGCACGGTGCCGCTGCGCTGGCTGCCGGAGTATACCAGCTACGTCAACGCCGAGCGCCGCTACAACGAAGATGATTACTGAGCATCTGCGGGAGCCGATCCTCTGCGCCGTCAGCGGCGGGGTGGATTCCATGTATATGCTCTGCCGCCTGCAGGCGGAAGGCTGGCAGGTGGAGGCGGCCCATTTCAACCACGGGCTCCGGGGCCCGGAAGCCGACCGGGACGAGGCTTTCGTCCGGGACTTCTGCCGGGAGCGCGGCATTTCCTTTCATGCCGGACGGGGCGATGTGTCCGCGCTGGCGGAGCGGGAAGGCCTGAGCGTGGAGGACGCGGCCCGGCGGCTGCGCTATGCTTTTCTGGAAGAGACGGCGGACGCCCTGGGGGCGGGCTGCATTGCCACGGCCCATACCGCCGATGACAATGCGGAGACCATGCTCTTTCATCTGGCCCGGGGCAGCGGGCTCCGGGGACTGGGAGGTATCCCCCCGAAACGGGGGCGGATCGTGCGGCCCGTTCTGGACGAGACCCGGGCGCAGGCGGAAGGCTGGCTTTCGGCGCGGGGCATCGGGCATGTGGAGGATTCCACCAACGCTTCGGATGCCTACGCCCGCAACCGGATCCGCCATGCGGTGACGCCGGTGATGAAAGAAATCAACCACGGCTTTGTGCAAAATGCGTCCCGCACGGCGGCTCTTCTGCGCCGGGACGAAGAATTCCTGCAAAGTCTGGCGGAGGCCCATATCCGGGACCATGGCGCTTCGGCCGCGGCCCTGGCGGAACTGCCGGAGCCGGTGGCGGCCCGGGTGCTGCAGCGGCTGGCCGGCACGGAGCTTTCGGAAGTCCATGTGAAAGCCCTTTGGCACATCGCCCGGCAGGGCGGAACGGCGGACGTTCCCGGCCTGCGTGTTCAGCGGGTGGGGGATGAGCTGGTGTTCGGCGCCGGGCAGACGCCCCAACTGCCGGAGCGGGAGGTTCCGGAGGGCGAGCTTGCGCTGCCGGAAGCGGGGCTTTTGCTTCGCTGTGAGCGTTTTTACGGAGAAGTGCCCGTTTACAATGCGTTCAACAGTTTTTACTTTTCATGCAATGATATCTGTGGTAAAATAAACGTTGGCATGCGCCGTCCCGGCGACCGGATGCGTCCGGCGGGGCGGGGCTGCACAAAAAGTCTGAAGCAGCTTTTTATGGAACTGGGCGTGCCGGCTCCCCGGCGGGCGGCCTGGCCGGTCCTGCGGGACGAGGCGGGTGTGATCGCGCTGTACGGTGTGGGCGTGGACGAGAGAGTGTGCCCGAAGAAAGCGGCGCAGGCGCTGATGAAAATAAGTTTTGTCCCTTTGGACAGGAAGGAACAAGAGACATGATGGAAAAAGACGTGGCCTATGTGCTGATTTCTCAGGAGGAGCTTCAAAAGCGTGTGAAGGAACTGGGCGAGCAGATCTCCCGGGATTATGAGGGAAAAGAGATCGTGTTCGTCGGCGTTCTGAAAGGCTGCTTTATTTTTATGGCCGATCTGGTGCGGGAGGTATCCTGCCAGAGCTATATCGATTTTATGCAGGTGTCCAGCTACGGCGACCGCAGCACCAGCACCGGC
>CAZYTE010000032.1:0-13343 GCA_964649425.1 uncultured Oscillospiraceae bacterium | reverse complement strand
ATCATGCCGATGCCGTGGTCAAAGGCATCCTTGGGAGAGCGGATGACCACCTTTTCATCGTTGATGAATATCTCGCCCTCATCAGGGAAGTAGATGCCGGAAAGCATATTCATAAGGGTGGTCTTGCCGGAGCCGTTTTCTCCCAACAGGGCCAGTATCTCACCCTTGTAAATATCGAGCCAGACTTTGTCGTTTGCAACGACAGAGCCGAAAGTCTTGGTGATGTTGCGCATTTTGACAGCCGCTATCTTGTTGTCCAAAGGCTTCACTCTCCTGTCCATATAGGATGTTAAAATATGTATATTTGGTATCAAGCTGCAAAGGGCAGCGCAGCGGCTGAAGTTGTCACTGTGCTGCCCTTTACAGCATGAGGGGGAAGTCCCGCGTGAGCAGGACTTCCCGTATGCGATTGAAAAAATTATGCGTCCAGATTGGTGATGCCGTCGATGTCCAGATCGAAGTAAGGAGCGGAGCGGTACTCAGACTCGTGGAAGTAGCCGTCTGCAACGGCCTCGGTCTCGCCGACGTAGTCGCCCATGTCGTCAACGTCTGCCAGGTAGGAGGTGAGGGTCTCGCCGTTAACGGTGAAGGTAGAGGTATCGAAGACCTTCAGAGTGCCATCTTCCAGCATTGCTCTGACTTCTGCCATCTTCTCAACAGTGCCTTCTGCGGCAACTGCCTCGTTGACTTCCCACATATCGACGGAGCCGCCAGCCATGGTGCCAGTCCAGTCAGCAACGATCTGCTCGCCGTTCATTGCGCACTCCATGGAGTAGAGCATGTAGGGCTGCCAGTTGATGTAGGTGGAGGTGATGTAGGTGTCGGGGCAGACATCCATTGCGGAGCCGTTGTAGAACACGAAGGGAACGCCGTTGTTCTGGCACTCGGTGGGAGCGCCCATGGAGTCAGCGTGGAGGGAGATGACCTTGCAGTCGTTCGCGATGAGCTTGATTGCGCCTTCCTGCTCCAGAGTGGGGTCATACCAGGAGTTGGTGAAGGTTACGTCCATGGTAGCGGAGGGGCAGACATAGCGAACGCCCAGGAAGAAGGAGGTGTAACCGGACTTAACCTCTGCGTAGGGGTAAGCGCCGATGTAGCCCACCTTTGCCTGATCAGCAGTGATCTCGCCCTTCTCGATCATCTCGTTGAGCTTCATACCTGCAGCAACGCCGCCCAGGAAACGACCCTCGTAGATGTTAGCGAAAGCGTTGTGGTAGTTGGCAAGACCTGCGGTGTGTGCCTGAGTACCGGTAGCGTGGCAGAACTGAACCTCGGGGAACTCCTTGGCAGCCTGGATCATGTAGGGCTCGTGGCCGAAGGAGTCAGCGAAGATGAAGGTGCAGCCTTCGTCAACCAGCTCAGCAGCAGCATCGTAGCAAGCCTCAGACTCGGGGATGTTTACCTTGGTGACGTACTCAACGCCCAGCTTATCACAGGCTTCCTTAACAGCGTTCAGAAAGTTGAGGTCATAAGTGGAGTTTTCATCATGCAGGAAGATGAAGCCGGCCTTGAACTCGGAAGCTTCGGTCTTGGAAGAACCGCAAGCACACAGGGAGAAGACCATAGTCAGAACCAAAAGCAGTGCAAGTAACTTTTTCATGTCTTTCTTTACCTCTTATTTTTTCAATTTTTATCTAAACCGCAAAGCGGATAGACTAACAAAATTCAATGCTGTCATCGCCCATGGAAGCAATCATAGCCAGCGATTCAACTCTCAGGCCCTGCTCTCTCAGCCTGTTGCCGCCGCCCTGAAATACCTTTTCAACAGCAATGCCTGCGCCCACAACCGAGGCGCCCGCCTGTTCGGCCAGAGCCTTCAGGCCTTCAAGAGCAGCACCTGTGGCGAGAAAATCGTCAATTATCAGCACTTTATCGGCGCTGTTGAGATATTCCCTGGATACAACAACGGTATTGGTGTTTCCATGGGTGAAAGATTCCACCTCGACGCTGTAGAGACTGTCAGAAATATTTTTGGATTTACTCTTTTTGGCAAAGACAAGTGGGCAGCTGAGCACATGAGCTACCATTATTGCCAGTGCAATACCGGAAGCTTCAATGGTAAGCACCTTGTTTATCTCGCTTCCGCCAAACAGTCCCCCAATTTCAAGAGCCATTTCATGGATAAGTTCCGGGTCAATCTGGTGATTGAGAAAGCTGTCCACCTTTAAAACTCCGCCGGGTTTAATAACCCCGTCTTTTAAAATGCGATCTTCCAGCAGCTTCATGGCCCGGACTCCTTCGTTTTGGGATACCCCTATATTTTAAGATACATTTCATTTTAGTGCAAGATGAAAATACCAAAAAAGGCGAAAAACCGAAAAAAGCCTGTCGCAAAAACGACGGGCTTTGTTCGGGTAATGTTTAATTACACAGCGCGGGTGACCTTGCCGCTGCGCAGGCAGCGAGTGCAGACGTAAACATGCTTGGGAGAACCGTCTACGATGGCCTTGACGCGCTTCACAGTGGGCTTCCAGGTACGGTTGGAACGTCTGTGAGAGTGGGAGACCTGGATACCGAAGGCCACGCCCTTGTCGCAGAACTGACACTTTGCCATAGTTGAAGCACCTCCTTGCTTGTGTTTCGCTGAATAGACAGCTAACATATAATAGCAGAATTAAATCCCAAATGCAAGATAAATTTTTAGGGAAAGCAGGATTTTTATCCAATTGTAAAAACGCCCGGGTCTGTGTAAAAAACCATTGCCAAAAAGCCCTGAAATGGGTAATATATAAGGTAGTTAGGAGAGGATACTATGCAAAATAAATATTCCGTAAAATTGAAAACCATAGTCGAGGAGCATGGGCTTACTCCTCTGCATATATCAAAGGATTATGACAGCCTTGTGCTCACAACAGCCGATGTGAACCGTCCCGCCATGCAGCTTACCGGCTTTTACAGCTATTTTGACCCCAGCCGTCTGCAGATTCTGGGCAGGGTTGAAAGTACATATCTGGATACCCTCTCTCCCGAAGAACGCAGGATATCCTTCGAGCATTTCATGCAGTACGATATTTCCGCCGTGGTTCTCTGCCACAATATTCCCGCCATGCCGGAGTGCATGGAGATGGCAAAAAAGTATGACAGGAATCTTTTCATCACCCCTCAGGATACCTCGGAATTTCAGGCGGATGTTATAGCTTCTCTGCAGCGCTACCTTGCTCCAAGAGTCCAGATACACGGAGTCCTTGTTGATATAAACGGTGAGGGAGTCCTGCTGACCGGAGATAGCAGTATCGGTAAAAGCGAGACAGCGCTTGAGCTTATAAAGCGGGGCCACCGGCTGGTTGCCGATGATGCTGTTGAGATAAAGCGTCTCGGTAAGGACCGCCTTGTGGGCGCCGCTCCCGCCATGATCCGGTATTATATGGAGCTTCGCGGCATAGGAATAATTAATGTGCGCCACATTTACGGTGTCGGTGCCGTCAAACCCAGAACCGATATAGACCTTGTTGTCAAGATGGAGCCCTGGCAGGAGGGCAAATTCTATGAGCGCCTGGGCCTCGGTGAGGAATTTGAGGAAATTCTCGGCATAAAGGTGCCCAAAGTGACCATTCCTGTCAGCCCCGGCAGAAACCTTGCCATTCTCATGGAATTGGCGGCAATGAACAACCGCCAGAAAAAAATGGGCTATAATGCAGCCGAGGTTCTGGCTCAGGAGCATGACAGAGCAATCAATGAAGGTGGATTTTAATATATGAGTAAGCTTGAAAAAGCGATAGCCAGACTGAAAAATGAGCAGCCCGCTCTCGAACTTTCAGAAAATGAATCCCTGGCAGAGCACAGCTCCTTTAAAATTGGCGGTGCGGCAAGAGTAATTGCGAAGCCTGCGGATAAAGGGGAGCTGGAAAAGCTGTGCAGACTGCTGAAGGAAGATGGGATCAGACCCCTGCCCCTGGGCCGGGGCAGCAATATCCTGTTTCCTGATGAGGGCCTGCAGGATGTGTTTATCATCAGCACCGAGAAGCTTCAGGAACTGGAGCTTCTCCCCGATGGCCGCATCTACGCCGCTTCAGGCGTGAGCCTTGCAAGGCTTGCCAATTTCGCTTTTCAGAACGGCCTGAAGGGCTTGGAGTTTGCTTCCGGCATTCCCGGCAGCCTGGGCGGCGGCCTTGTTATGAATGCCGGTGCCTATGGCAGCGAACTCAAGGATGTTGTGGAGAAAACGGAATTTTACTGCCTTGACAGAGAGAATATGTTCTCTCTTACGGAGCCCGAGTGCTGCTTTGAGTACAGAGGCAGCATATTCAAAAAAGGCCCCTGCGTGATCACCGGCGCATTTTTGAAGCTGGAAAGGGGAGACAAGGACGAGATATCCGCAAAGATGCGCGGCTTCAATGAAAGCCGCAGGGATAAACAGCCTTTGAGCTACCCCTCCGCAGGCAGCGCCTTCAAAAGACCGGAAGGACACTTTGCCGCTGCCCTTATCGATCAGGCCGGCTTGAAAGGCTACACAGTAGGTGGTGCTCAGGTATCCGAAAAGCACGCGGGCTTCGTTGTCAATGCAGGCGGCGCCAGCGCGAAAGATGTGAGAGCGCTGATGGAAGATGTAAAGCGTATTGTTGAAGAAAAAAGCGGAATAAAGCTTGAGCCGGAGATAATCATGCTCAGCCCTGACTTTGACCCGGCAAACGGAGAATAAATATGGAATTTTTAATTATTACCGGCCTCTCCGGCGCGGGAAAAAGCCGCGCCGCAGACATTTTGGAGGATCTGGACTATTACTGCGTGGACAATATGCCCGTAGCCCTGATGCCACGCTTTGCCGAACTGTGCCTTGCCACCCGGGGCAGATATGAGAAGGTAGCCCTTGTCACCGATGCCAGAGAGCGCAACGGAGATCTGCTGGGTATTCTTGGCGAACTGAAAAGCATGGACTGCACCGTGCGCATCCTCTACATGGATGCGGATGTGCCTACCCTTGTGCGCCGCTATAAGGAGACCCGCCGCCCCCATCCTCTGGCGGGCCGCGGCGTCAGCATCGAGCAGGCGATCCATAAAGAACAGGAGCTGCTTGTGCCTATCCGGGAGAAAGCGGATTTTATAGTCAACAGCTCCAATTTGACTCTGGGTATGCTGCAGAACCGTCTGTTTGCTCTCTTTTCTGAAGCGGGCAGCAAACGGGAGATAGATGTAAATGTCATGTCCTTTGGGTTTAAGCATGGTATTCCTTTGGATGCAGACCTGGTATTTGATGTGAGATTTCTCCCTAATCCCTATTATGTGGAAGATTTGCGCTCCCAGACCGGTTTGGACAGGCCTGTTGCCGAATATGTATTCGCTTATCAGCAGACCCGTGAATTTGTGCAGAAAATTGAAGAACTTCTGGATTTTTTGCTGCCCCTGTATGTGGAAGAGGGCAAGCTGGGGCTCACTATTGCCATCGGCTGCACCGGCGGCCATCACCGCAGCGTGGCTATCGCCTACGCCCTGACACAATATCTCAATGCCAAGGGCATCAACGCTGTGAATATAAACAGAGATATTGAAAAGTAAGGAAGGGAAGACTATGTCCTTTTCATCTGAGGCCAAAGCAGAGCTCTGCCATGTAAAGCCAGACAGAAAATGCTGCGCCCTCGCCGAGTGCTACGGTGTGCTGCTCTACTGCAACACCTTCAGCACCGGCGAAATAAAAATAATAACTGCCAGCCCGGATTTCGCGGTCCGCATCCCCAAGCTTTTCCGCAAGGCCTTCGGTGTGAATTTTGATGTCACTCCCGCAGAGGGCTGCACCGGCAAAAAAAGCTTTACCATAAAGGACAAAGCCAAAACAGCTAAGATTTTTGAAAGCTTTGGTGCCGAGCCCGCCATGACTCTTTCCCACCATATAAATCTGGGTGTCCTTGAGGAGGAGTGCTGCCGCACAGCCTTTGTGCGGGGGGCGTTTTTCGCCGGCGGCAGTGTTACTGACCCTGAAAAACGCTATCATCTGGAGCTGGCTACCCCACATCACAGTGTAAGCCGGGAGCTGTATTCCCTGCTGCTGGAGATGGGCTTTTCACCTAAAGAAACTCACCGCTCCGGCAACTCCCTGCTGTATTTCAAGCAGGCGGATGCCATTGCGGATTTTTTCACCACCATCGGCGCCTCCACCACCGCCATGAATATCATGACCGCCAAGGTGGAAAAGGAGATGCGAAACGCCATCACCCGCCAGATCAACTGCGACAGCGCCAATACCGATAAAACCGTAGCCGCATCCAGGGCTCAGCTTGACGCTATCAAAAGCTATGTAAAAGCTTTTGGCCTTGAATCACTGCCGGACACCTTGAGAGATGCGGCACTGCTGAGAATAACAAACCCTGAGGCCAGCCTTTCTGAGCTTGCCCAGCTGTCCTATCCCCCTGTAACCAAAAGCTGCCTGTCCCACAGGCTGAAAAAGATAATGAGCCTTGCAGAAGGCGTGGAGTAAATATGGCATTTGTTCATTTACATGTTCATACGGAGTTTTCTCTTCTGGACGGTGCCTGCCGCATAGACAAGCTGGCAGAAAAGGTCAGGTCCATGGGGCAGACCGCCATCGCCATCACCGACCATGGCGTAATGTACGGTGCGGTGGCCTTTTATAAGGCCTGCAAGGCCGCCGGCATCAAGCCCATCATCGGCTGCGAGGTGTATGTGGCACCCCGGGGAATGAGCGACAAGGAGCACGGGCGGGATAATGAATATACCCACCTGATCCTGCTGTGCAAAGATGAGCGGGGCTACAAGAATCTCTGCCGCCTGGTCTCTGCCGGCTTCACCGAGGGCTTTTACATTAAACCCAGAATTGACTGGCATCTGCTCCATCAGCATTCCGAGGGACTGATATGTCTTTCCGGCTGTGTGGCAGGAGCTATCCCCCAAATGATAATCAATGGGGATTATGAAAAGGCCAAAGCCAAAGCCCTTGAACTGCAGGAGCTTTTCGGAGAGAATAATTTTTATCTCGAAATTCAGGACCACGGTCTGCGGGAGGAAATGGAAGCTTCTCAGGGCATCATAAAGATACATAAGGAGACCGGCATCCCTCTTGCCCTTACCAATGACGCCCACTATATCTCCAAGGAAGACGCTTATTATCAGGATGTGCTCATGTGCATCCAGATGGGCAAGACCGTGGATGACCCCAACCGTATGCGCTTTGAGTCCGGCGAGCTGTATCTCAAGAGCGAGGAAGAGATGCGCGCCCTGTTTCCCGACTATCCTGAGGCTGCGGACAATACCGTTGATATTGCGGAAAGATGTAACTTCGATTTTGAATTTGGCCACTATCACCTGCCCCGCTTCAAGCTGCCTGAGGGAGAAAGCGACAGCTATGAGTATCTCTGCAAGCTTTGCGAAAAGGGCTTTGCGGAGCGCTTCCCCGACAGACCGGAAGTCCATTCCCAGCTTGAGTATGAGCTGGAGATGATAAAGCAGATGGGCTTTGTGGATTACTTCCTCATAGTTTCCGACTTTATCGGCTATGCCAAGCGCAAGGGCATCCCTGTAGGCCCCGGCCGCGGCAGCGCCGCGGGCTCGGTTGTCTCCTACTGCCTGCATATAACCGATGTTGACCCAATAAAATACAGCCTCTTCTTTGAGCGCTTTTTAAATCCCGAGCGTGTCTCCATGCCGGATATTGATGTGGACTTCTGCGTCAACCGCCGGGGCGAGGTCATTGACTATGTCAACAGGCTCTATGGCCATGACCATGTGGCGCAGATCGTCACCTTCGGTACCATGGCGGCCCGCGGCGCCATACGCGATGTTGGCAGAGCCCTGTCTGTCAGCTATGCCGAGACGGATGCGGTTGCAAAGCAGGTGCCCATGGCTCTCAACATGACGCTTGAAGAAGCCCTGAAGCTGTCAAAGCCCCTGCGTGAGATGTATGAGGGAGATGAAAATCTCCACCGACTTATTGATGTGGCAAGAGTGCTGGAGGGTATGCCCCGCCATGCCTCCACCCACGCTGCCGGTGTGGTCATTACCGAAAAGCCGGTGTTTGAATATGTGCCGCTGGCAAAAAATGACGAGTCCGTTGTCTGCCAGTACCCCATGACCACCCTTGAGGAGCTGGGTCTGCTGAAAATGGACTTTCTGGGCCTGCGCAACCTTACGGTTCTTGAGGATGCTGCCAAGCTGGTGCGCAAAAAGGAGCCCGACTTCAAGGTGGAGAAAATTCCCGAGGACGACCCCGCCACCTTTGAAATGCTCGCTGCCGGTCATACCTCCGGTGTGTTTCAGCTTGAAAGCAGCGGCATCACCTCTGTCTGCGCCGGAATCAAGCCAAAGAGCATTGAAGATATCACTGCCGTTATCGCCCTTTACCGCCCGGGCCCCATGGACAGCATCCCCCGCTTTGTGGAGTGCTCCAACCACCCGGAGCAGATAAAATACAAGCATGAAATGCTGCGCCCCATTCTGGAAGTCACCTACGGCTGCATCGTCTATCAGGAGCAGGTCATAGAAATTTTCAGAAAGCTGGCGGGCTTTTCCCTGGGACAGGCAGATAATATCCGCCGCGCCATGAGTAAGAAGAAGCACGCCGTTATCGATGCCGAAAGAGTAGCCTTTATCCACGGCGATGAAAAGCGCGGCATAGAGGGAGCATTGGCAAAGGGTATTTCCGAAGCTGTTGCCAACAGCATTTATGATGAGATTGTTGACTTTGCAAGCTACGCGTTCAATAAAGCCCACGCTGTGAGCTATGCCATCGTTACCTACCGCACCGCTTATATGAAGCGGCACTACCCCAGAGAATACATGGCAGCGCTCCTCACCTCCGTTCTGGATAACAGCACAAAGGTCTCCGAGTATATTGCTGAATGTAAGGATATGGGCATCAAGCTCCTGCCCCCTGATGTAAATGAGTCCGGCCCCAATTTCACCGTTTCCGGGGAAAACATCCGCTTCGGTCTGGTGGCCATCAAGGGCATCGGCTGGGGAGCCATCAATAATCTGGTGGCCGAGCGTGAGGAAAACGGCCCCTTCACCGGCTTTGAGGATTTCTGCAGCCGCATGAATGGCAAGGATCTGAACCGCCGGGCAGTTGAGAATCTGATAAAGGCCGGAGCTTTTGACTCCATGGGCCACAAGCGCAAGGCCCTTATCCAGATAGCCGGCGCGGTAATAGACAGCATCAGTCAGGCGGAAAAGAATAATATTTCCGGCCAGATGGATCTTTTCGGTGGATTTGATGCGGAAGAAAAGGCCACTCCCGCCTATATCCCCATGCCCAATGTAGAGGAATACACTCCCAGAGAAATCATGGCCATGGAGAGGGAGATAACCGGTCTGTATCTAAGCGGTCACCCCATGGATGAGTACAGAGAGGCCGCCAGAAAGATTGGGGCAGTACCCATTGGTGCCATTATGAGTGACTTTGCCGCCGAGGACGGCCCCAAGCGCTTTGCTGATAATCAGCAGGTCACGGTTGCAGGCGTGGTTGAAGCCAGCCGCACCCGCACCACCAGGAACAATAGCCTTATGAGCTATATCAATCTGGAGGATGACACCGGAGCCATGGAGCTTCTGGCTTTTCAGAAGGCGCTGGATACCGGCGGCGGTTATCTGAAGGATGGAGCGGCACTTATAATCAAGGGCAAGATCTCCGTAAGAGACGAAAAAGAGCCCCAGATAATGGTGGACAGCATCCGGCCCATCACAGACCTGAACGCTCTGGGCAGCTCTGCCCCGCCTCCTGCCGAGCAGAAGCTGTGGGTAAAGCTTGACAGCCAGTATGATCCGGCCATGAAGCGCATCGAGCTTATCCTCACCATGTTCCCCGGTGAACAGCAGATGATAATCTGGTGCGAGCGGGAGCAGAAACGCCTTGGTGCCAAGTGCCTCATCCACGAGGGTCTGATCCTTGAGCTGAAAGAAATGCTGGGCGATGACAAGGTTGTGGTGAAATGATGAAAAAGCTCCTTTTTCTGCTGATTCTGGGGCTGTTCCTCCTGAGCACCTGTTCAATGCATGAGCTTAGCGAGCCCGTGCCTGCGGAGACTGAGCCGCCAAGCCCTTCGCCCACGGTTTTGACAGTGCCGGAGCCTTCTCCGGAACCGGAGAACAGCCTGCCTGAGGGCTACACAGCGGAGCAAATCGCAGACTTTTTCTGTGAAGTGGCTCTGGACGCAGAATATTCTCAGGGCGATGGAGACAGCAAGGCTGTTCAGAAGTGGCTGCAGCCCATATACTACGCGGTTTACGGAGAGCCCAGCGCCGAAGACAGCTTGCGTATAGCCCGGTTCGCCGAGCAACTCAACCAGATAAATGGCTTCCCCGGGATGTACCCGGCGCAGAGTCCTGAGCAGGAAAACTGCACCATCCGATTTCTCCGGAGAGATGAGATGAATATGGAGGCCTCCCATGTGGTAAACGGTGAGGAGACTCACGGCATCAGCCAGTGGGATTATTATATCGACAGCAATGAGATCCACACCATGCGCATCTGGATCCGCTCCGATATAGATCAGAAAGTGAGAAACTCCGTTATTCTGGAAGAAATAGTAAACAGCATCGGTTTGGGTAATGACAGTCTGCTGAGAGAAGACAGCATTATCTATCAGAATTATTCTGAGGCTCAGGAGCTCTCAAAGATGGACTGGCTCATTCTGCAAATCCTCTACGGCGATGAAATCCGCTGTGGTATGTATGAGCAGCAGTGCCGGGAAATCATAAAACAGATGTATAAATAAAAAAGGTCTGTTCTTTTAAGAACAGACCTTTTCACATTTACTGCAGAGTTTATCTTTCAGCTTTAGGAGCCAGGCGCAAATTCCCTTTTCAATTGCTTTGGCAGGGAAATTCAAAAGCCAGGAAAAAAGAAGCGAAAACAGCAGGGAAACCGTGACTGTCAGGGGCAAAAACCAGAGACGGGCAGGCAGAGAAGCAACATTAGCTCGGAGAATATCATAAATTACGGTATCCGTGATATACGATACAAGGTAAATGTTGAAAGAATGCCGGGAAAGTATTTCCGTGCATACAGCCAGTTTCTTTGAGCAGGTGCTCAGATCAATGTTCGCAAGAACCAAAAAGATAAGAAAAGAAACAGCCACCACTTGGAAACCATCATAATAGTTATAAGATGCCCAGACAAAGGGGCGGGAATAGCTAAGCCAATAATTCATGCCGCCAAACAAAATAACTAACAGCCCAAGGATAAGCAAGCCTTTTTTGATGCTGAGCTTGGGTTGGTATTCCTTGATATAAGCACCAGTAAAGTAGTAAACCAATGGGTAAAGATTGGTCCACCATGTAGTATAAATCTGCACAAAAATATTGCAGATGGTAGGGATCACTGTGAGATATATCAGTGTAATTATAAGTATTTGCTTGTGACGGCGCCCGGGCAGATTGTTGTATAGAATGTTGAGAAACGGAATCAGCAGAAACAGTCCGGTATACAGCACCACATACCAACTGTAATCTATGGCATAGTGGTTAAAAATTGAACCGAATATATACCGCAGATCCATTTCCTGCTTCATATACAGGGCTTTGAAAATCAAGCAAGCAACACAAACCAGCAAATAAACCACATAGATTTTGACGATGCCCAGATAATACTTGAAATTCAGCTGCTTTTTATTGCACAGGTAGCCCGAAAGCATCAAAAACAGGGGCACACTACACATAAAAATAACACGAAGCGAAGACATCACAAAACCGGAAATTCCACAAATATCCATGGCGTAAACGCCGCTGCCTGTAAGAAAATGCTGGCAAAGCACCGCGAGAATTGCAGTGCTGCGGATCAGATCAAGATTCACATTTCGCTTCATATAAGTTATCCTTTTCAGCCGGAATATGTTTGGCACAGATGCCGCAGGCAGCATTTTTCACAGGCCGGCTTCCTGGCATCGCACACCGCTCTGCCGTGGAGAACGATGCAGTGGCAGAAGTCCGAGGAGTGCTCAGGCGGCAGCACCTTTCTCAATTCCATTTCAATTTTTACAGGATCCTTTAAGTTGTCCACCAGACCCAGGCGGTTGGAAATACGAATGCAGTGGGTATCCACTACCGTAGACCCGGGGATTTTGAATACATCGCCGAGAATAAGGTTGGCGGTTTTTCTGCCTACGCCGGGCAGAGCGGTCAGTTCCTCCATGGTTTTTGGCAGCTCGCCGCCGTGCTTTGCAAGCAGCATCTGGGCACAGGCAACTATATCTCTGGCCTTGGCCCTGAAGAAGCCGCAGGAGTGCACATACCTTTCCACCTCCAGAACATCCGCCTCAGCAAATGCCTCCAATGTTGGAAAGCGGGCAAAAAGGGCGGGGGTGATCTGGTTTACTCTCTCATCGGTGCACTGGGCGGCAAGGCGTACAGAGAATAAAAGCTCATAGTCCTTGCGCCAGTCCAGTGTGCAGTCAGCCAAGGGGTATTCTTCCAGCAAGAGCCGAACAATTTCGTCAATTTGTTCCTGAGTCCGCATAGCATCCGCCTTTATCTGCTCAGTTCGATATTGCCGCCGCACTCGATGACGGGCAGTTCAACTCCGCTGTAGGTGCCGCCGAAGTGCCATTCAACAGCCAGAGGGAAATTTTTGGTCTCGCCGGGGGCGAGATTTACCGTGAAGGTGGTAGAGGCCATTTCGGTGGTGAGCAGTTCAGTGCCCTCGTAGTTGACCTCGGGAGCGCCGAGAGAAACATACTGACCATCCAGACTTACGTTTACAGCGTAGGGAACCGCAATGATCTGCAGACTGTAGGAGTCCAGATAAACGGTTACAGAGACCTCGACCTTATCCGCACTGATGCTTCGGGCCTTCCAGTCAGCATGAATGTTGATCTTCGCGCCGGTCTCAGAGGAGAAGCGGCCAAAGCCCAGATCGCTGAGCTGAACGGTGGGTTCGGGAGTAGGCGTAGGAGTCGGGGTAGGTGTAGGCGTAGGCGTAGGCGTGGGAACCGGTGTGGGTACGGGAGTAGGAACGGGCGTGGGAGCAGAGGTCTGAACCGGCGCCACGGTAGCTTCGGGGCTGGGAACAACAGGGCTGCTGTTATCCATGATGATAGTGTCGGTGTTGGGGATATCGCTTTCCTCGTCAAGGAAAAATGTGACAACAACAGCTGCAGTCAGCAGAAATACGACAATAAGCAAAACTGCCGTGATTTTACTTCTCATAGCAGAACAACTCCTTTCATAACGAAAGTAATTATACATTAAGACGGGAAAAATGTCTATAAGCCGCGAAATTGTTTAATGATAGTTAATCGGTTTGGAAAATAAAAACTCCCCATCCGGAGGATGAGGAGTCTTGGTAATTCAAGAAAAATTACAGCTGCTTCTGAGCGTTGATCTTAACGCCGGGGCCCATGGTGGAAGCAGTGACACAGGACTTGATGTACTGGCCCTTTGCTGCTGCGGGCTTAGCCTTGATG